>JAFEFW010000614.1 GCA_018240405.1 Pseudomonadota bacterium | reverse complement strand
CCGGCGCCTGGGTGCTGGTCAGGGCGGCGGCTTCGGCCGTCGTCAGCGCATTGACCTGTGCCGAGGTCAGCGCGGCGATCTCGGCGGTGGTCAGCGCCTGCACCTCGGTCGTGGTGAGGTTGGCGATCTGCGCCGTGGTCAGCGCCCTAACCTGCGCCGTGCCCAGCGCCTGTATCTGGCTTGTCGTGAGGCCCGCCAGGCGGTCGGTCGTCAATGCCGCTATCTGCGTGCTGGTAAAGGATGCGATCTGCGCGGTCGACATCGCCGCCAGTTCGGCGGTCGTGATGGCATTCAAAGCGGCGGTGGACAGGCGCGATAATTGCGTGGTGGTGAAAGCTAGTACATCGGACGTCGTCAAACCAACTATCTGCGTCGTCCCAAGTGCAGCCACCGCGGCTGAGCCCAGGGCCTGGATGTCCGCCGTGTTGAGCGCGGCGGTCTGGCTCGAACTTAGCGCGACGATCTGCGCCGTCGTCAGTGCCGCAATCTGCGCCGTTGACAGCGCGGCAATCGTTGCCGTTGGAAGACCTGCAATGGTGGCCGTTGGCAGGGCGGCTATCTGGGCTGTCGTCAGCGCCGTGATGGAGGCCATGTTCGACTCCGCAACAAATACAATTGCACTGTAGAGTCGAAGTTTTTTTCGGCCCGCATCGTTCGTCATAGAGCCGAAACGTTAACAAAGGGTGAAAGCGAGCCTGTTCTTTTATTGTTCCTTTAACCCGCCGTTAATCAGCCCGAGCGACAGTGTGGAACAACGGACCGGACGAATCGAATGTCGGTCATACAAATATGTTTACAGTGGCTTTGCGCGGTCTGCGGGCGCCCACGGGCGCTGCTGGCCAGGGCAGAGCGTCTGTCAGAAAGCGGCGCCGCGTGGCGCGCTTTTCCCCTGTTCGTCAGGGTGGCTCGCGGTGGCAATGCCGAAGCGCAGCGCCGGGTCGGGGAATGCTATCTCATGGGACAGGGTATCCCGCCGAGCCTGCCGGACGCGCTGCGCTGGCTGACCCGCGCGGCAGAGGCCGGGGACGTGCCGGCGCAGACCCAGCTCGCCTCGTTGGCCCTTCGGGGTGTGCATCCGGCGCCGCCGGGCAGCCTGTTCGTGCCTGATCCGAACGCCGACCCCGACTACCACAGCGCCGAGCGCTGGAGCCGCCGTGCCGCCGACGGCGGATCTGCCGATGGAAAAGCGCTCCTTGGCCTAATCCTGGCCGCAGGTGCATCCGGACCATGCGACCCCGAGGCTGCTCGGGCCTGCTATCGGGAAGCCGCGGACCATGGCTCCGCGCGTGGCCGCCTGGCCCTGGCCATGGCGCTGCTGACCGATGGCGAACCCGCTGCGGCGCGGGAGGCACAGGCGCTACTGCGCGCCGTCGCCGCCGAGCACATTCCGGCAGCGGAATACCTGGCAGGCGCCCTGGCCGAAAGCGGCGCAGCGGGAAGCCCCGACTACCGGGAAGCGGCCAAATGCTACCACGCCGCCGCCGAACAGGGCCACGCGGCGGCGCAGCTTCGTTTCGGCCTGGCCCTCCTCGCCGGCCGCGGCGTCGACCAGGATGTCTTTGCGGCCGAAACCTGGCTGCGCCGCGCAGCATCGGGCGGCGAAGCGCTGGCGGCTGCAGCGATCGGCGACCTCTACGCGCGGCCCGACGGCGCCCTCCCGCCAAATTATGCCGAGGCGGCGTCCTGGTACGAGCGTGCCGCCGAACTCGGCCATGCCGGATCAGCCCTTCAGCTTGGCCGCGCCTACCTTCTGGGACGCGGACTGCGGAGGGACACGTTCCTGGCGGCGCACTGGCTGCGGGCGGCGATCCGCGGTGGAGAGGAGATGGCGCAGGTGCACATGGCGCAACTCTCGCTGGACCGGCAGTCAAGCGAAGACGACCAGCGGGAGACGGCGGCCTGGCTCCGCCGCTTGGCGGAAGCGGGCAACCCCGCGGCCTGGTTCAACCTGGGCCTCTGCCTGGCTGAGGGCGTCGGATTGCCACGGAACGCGAACGCGGCGCGGGATTGTTTCATTCGAGCGTCCCCCGCCGTGCCAGCGGCGCGGCTGCGCCTGGCTCAGATGGAAGCTGCCGCCTCGACCGCGGCGATGGGCTGACGGCGGACCGCCTCCAGCGCCGCCTCGAACCGGCGGGTAAACCCTTCTGTGTCGCCGATCGACGCCGCCCAGGCATCGGCGGTAAAGCATGCCTTGTAGGCGGCGTACGTGGCCGGATCGGTGGCCAGAATCACCGCCTTCGCAACGAACTCATCGTGCGTCGTCGCTATGCCGGAATCGGCGCCGATGGCCTGCAACAGGCGCGCCGCCATGCGCGAGGCAAAGGATCGCCCGGCCATCGTCAACATGGGCAAGCCCATGCGAATGGCATCGCTGGCGACCGTTCCTGCATTGTAAGGGAACGTATCCAGGAACAGGTCGGCCAACGTCATCCGCGCCATGTAGACCGGGGGGGCGACACGTGGCGCGAAGACCAGCCGTTCCGGATCAACGCCGCAGCCCAGCGCGCGGACACGCAGCGCCTGACGGGACCACTCATTGTCCTCGGCCAGCCACAACACCGAACCTTCGACCTGCCGCAGGATCGCCAGCCAGGCGGTGAACATTTCGGATGTAATCTTGTAGTGGTTGGAAAAGCAGCAGAACACGTAGGCATTGTCCGGCAGGCCGGCCTCGGCGCGTGTCATGGCGGCGCCGATCTCCCGCCGGCTGTCGTTTGCCTGATACAGGCCGCCGATCGCCAGCGGTGCCGGCTGATACTGTGCTGCGGTTTCGGCCGGCACCACGAAGTCGTCGCACAGCATATAATCCAGTTCCGGCAATGGCACCGGGCCGATGAATCCCAGATAGGTGGCCTGTACTGGCGCCGGCCGCCAGCGCAGGATGCCGATCCGGGCACCCGAGGTCAGGCCGTTCAGGTCGATCAGGATGTCGATCTCATCAGCGCAGATCTGCCACGCCCCCTGCTCATCGGTCAGGTCGCGGATGCGCCGGACATGGTCGAATGCGCCCAATACTCGCTGGCGAATGTCGCTGCCGTCCTCAGGGCTGCTGCAATAGCCGTAGATTTCGAAGCGCGACCGGTCGTGGCGTTCGAACAGTTCGGCGATCAGGTAGCTCATCGCGTGGCTGCAGAAATCAGACGACAGGTAACCGACGCGGATGCGGTCGTGCCGGTAGCCGTTTTCAGGCGCCAGGCGTGTCGGCACCGGCGGTACTTTCCGCGCGATCCAGGCGGTGGCGATGGCGGTCTGCATGGCCACGTCATCGGTCAGGGCCAGCGCGGCAAGCGGACCCGACTGTGCCAGCAGGGTGGCGGGCGGCAGGCCGGGCATGCCGTCCGCCAGCACTGGCCATTGGCACATGCGCTGGCGCAGATGCAGCCAATGCTGCACGGCGTCGGGCTGCGCCGCGTTGGTCAGCAGGCTTTCGCGCAGGCTGTCGGCTGCCTCGGCCAGGCGTCCGATTTGCTCCAGCAGGCGCCCGCGCTGGTTCAGCAGGGCGATTCGGGCGTCGTTGGATTGCAAGGCCTGACTCCAGGTCTGCAGTGCGGCCTCGGTCTGGCCCTGCCGCTCCAGCATCAGGCCAAGATTGACGGCGGCGCCATGGAAGTCCGGCCGGTGCCGCAGCGCATGACGGTAAGCGCCCATCGCCTCCGCCGTCGCGCCGGCCTGGTTGAGTTCGGTGCCCAGGTTGAACCAAGCAGCAAACAGGTTCGGCTCATGGTGGTGCTGGGCGGCGATCCATTGCGTATAGAGCGCAATGACGCCTGGATTGCCCTGGCCGGCGCCGATCGCCTCGGCCTGAGCGACGACCTGGAGAAACGAGGACGAGGCCGGGCGGGTCTGGTCGGGCATGCAGGACCTGCTGGTTGAGGCAGGTCCCTAAGCTGCGCGCTGGAGGTTAATTCCGGGTTAACGCGCTGCGCAGCCCAACCCCACGCCGCGTCTAGTCCGGCTGCGACGCCTTGTGCGCCAGCAGCGCCATCAGGCGGCGATCCCGCCATTCCTGCCGCACCGCCTGCATGTTCGCCGGCAGCTCCGCCCGGCGGGCGGCGTGCAGGCGGCCGACCAGATCGTCATCCCACGCCAGCGGCATCATCTGCTGCTGCATCGTCGCGTACAGCGGGCCGTAACGGTTGCAATAATCCTCCAGCCCGCCGGGTGCGTTCAGGTCGATCGTCTCCAGCGGGCCCATGAAGCTCCAGCGCAGTCCCAGACCATGCTTCACCAGCGCATCGAGGTCCGCCGGCGAGATGACATCGTCGGCGAGCAGCCGGAAGGCTTCGGCCAGCAGCGCACCCTGCAAGCGGTTCAGCGCGAAGCCGTCGACCTCCTTCTTCACCGTTGCCGGCACCTGGCCGGCCCGGGTCATGATGTCACGGGTGAACTCGACCGCCGCCGGATCCGTCCAAGGCGCAGGGCAGATCTCCACCAGCGGCACCAGATAGGGTGGGTTGACCGGGTGCGCGATCAGGCAGCGGGCGCGCCCTTTCAGATCCTCGGTAAAGGCGCTGGCCGGAATGCCCGACGACGACGACGCGATCACCGCATCCGGCCGAGCGGCGCGGTCGAGTTCGATGAAGATCGACTGCTTGACCGGCACCCGTTCCGGCCCGTTCTCCTGGATGTAGTCGGCGTTACGCACCGTCTCCCACAGCGACTGCATCGGCCGGATGCGGTCGAGCACCGCCTGCGGCTCATCGTGCAGCAGGCCGGCGGCGTACAACTCCGGCAGGCGGTCGGCGATATAGGCCTTGGCCTGCGTCGTCTGCTGCGGAAACTGGTCCCACAGCGCGACGTCGAAGCCCGCGCGGGCGAACACGATGGACCAGGCGCGGCCGATCAGGCCGGCTCCGATGACGGCGACGTTGGTCATGGCGATGTCCCCTGTTGCATGCCTGGTAGGCGCGGCCATCGCACAGGGGGCGCGCCGGTTCAAGCACCCGCCCGCTTGCGCACCGGCGGCATTGAGCGTCAGTGTCCGCGCCACAGACGAAGGAGGGAGACGGCCATGAGCAACAGGTCACGCGTGGCGGTGCTGGACGACTGGCAGGACGTGGCGCGCGGCGCCGCCGACTGGTCGAAGCTGGAGGCTCGTGCCGACGTCGAGATCTTCCCCGAGGCGTTTGCCGATGAGGACGACGCGGCGGCCAAGCTGGCCGATTTCGACATTGTGCTGTCGATGCGCGAGCGGACGAAGCTGCCGGCGTCCCTGATCAACCGGCTGCCCAAGCTCCGCATGCTGGGCATCACCGGCGCACGCAACCTGTCGCTCGACCTCGGCGCCTGCACGGCGCGGGGCATTCCGGTCAGCAATACGCAAGGCGGCGGCTACACCGACTCGGCGACAGCGGAACTGGCGCTGGGGCTGCTGATAGCCGCTGCGCGCGGCCTGGCGATTGGTGATGAGATGATCCGCGCCGGCGGCTTCCAGCGCGGTGTGCCGGTCGGCATCGGGCTGGCAGGGAAGACGATGGGCATCGTCGGGCTGGGCAAGCTGGGCGGCTACATGGCGAGCTACTGCAAAGCGCTGCGCATGAACGTCATCGCCTGGAGCACGAACCTGACCGCCGAGAAGGCCGAGGCCGTGGGCGTGAAATACGTGCCGAAGGAGGAGTTGATGGCGACGGCGGATGCGATCAGCATCCATCTCGTGTTGTCCGACCGCAGCCGTGGGCTGATCGGACGGGACGACATCGCCCGGATGAAAAAAGGCGCGATCCTGATCAACACGTCCCGCGGACCGATCATCGACGAGTCGGCGATGCTGGAGGCGGTGCATGCCGGCAACATCGTTGCGGCGCTGGATGTCTACGACCATGAGCCTTTGTCGCACGACCACCCGCTGCGCAGCGCGCCGAACACGGTGCTGACGCCGCATCTGGGCTACTGCATCAAGGAGACGTGGGATCTGTTCTATCCGCAAATGATCGAGAACGCGCTGGCCTATCTGGACGGCAAGCCGATCCGGGTGATCAACCCGGACGTGGGGAAGGGATAGGCTGCGCTAACGCACTGATTGGCGAGGAAGCCTCATAGTCTGCACAAGCCAGGCCGCGGCGATCAGGCGAGGACCGTAGGGCACAAGTGCGGCTCCACGCACCCGTCGCGCGCGGCTGCGGCCGCCTGATCCCGCGCGGTCGGCCAGACGCTGGCATCGCCACATAAAGTGGCGCACTAGCCTGAGCCCCAGACCAGCCACTATCATACCCTCCTGTCCAGGAAAGCAGCGAGAGGAAGCATGGATTACCACTCGGCATTTGCCGGCATCAAAGTCGTCGATCTCACCGGCGGAGTCGCCGGCCCGTCCTGCGCCATGATGCTTGGCCAGCACGGCGCCGACGTGATCAAGATCGAAACCCCGCATAACGGTGGCGACTGGGCCCGCATACTGGGCCGCACCTACGGCGACCACTCGACCTTCTCGATCTACGGCACGCTGGGCAAGCGCAGCGTCGCGGTGGACCTGAAGACGCCGGAGGGCAAGGAGATTCTCTGGCGCCTGATCAAGGACGCCGACGTGTTCATGGAAGGGCTGAAGCCCGGCACGATCCAGCGCTATGGCTTCAGCTACGACGCCGTCAGCGCGAAGAACCCGGGCATCCTGTACTACTCAATCTCTGGCTTCGGCCAGACCGGGCCGCTGGCGGCGCGGCCGGCGATGGACCCGGTGCTGCAGGCAATGACCGGAATCGTCAACGAAAACCGCGGCGAACACGACAACCACCCGCACCGTATCGCCATCAGCCTGATCGACATGTTCACCGGCCTGTTGGGTTTCCAGGCACTGGCGACATCGCTCTATGTGCGGCGGGAGCAGAAGGTGAAGCAGGGGCGCTATATCGAGGCCAGCCTGATGCAGGGCGGCGCCATGCTGTCGGTGATCCGGATGATGGCCCAGTACCTGGAACACAATCAGGCGCAACGCACCAGCATGCCGAATGCCGTCTACACGACCGCCGATGGCCAGTTAAACATTACCATGGTCCGCCCGACCGACTGGCGGCCGTTCTGCGAGGCGATCGACCAGCCGCAACTGCTCGACGATCCGCGGTTCTCCACCCACGCCGCGCGGGCGCAGAACCTGGATGAGCTGTATGAGGTGATCCGCCCGGTCATCAAGTCGCAGAAGAGCGCCTGGCTGGCGGAGCGGCTGACCGCGGCCGGGATCATGAACTACAAGGTCAACACCTACAGTGAGTTCCTGAAGGAGGAGCAGGTGGCGGCCACCGGCATCATCTCCTGGCTGAACCAGCCCGGCGTGCCCGAGGCAGTGCCGATGCCCAATATCCCCGGTCTGCCGCCGTTCCAGAACGGCACCAAGCGCGCCCATGCGCCGCGGATGGGCGAACATACGCGGGAGGTTCTGACGGAGCACGGCTACTCGAACGCCGAAATCCAGGCGCTGTTCGACAAGAAGGTTGTCGGCGGCGATTGATCCTGACCCGCAAGGCGGGTGCTACGTCCGCAGCACCCGCCTTGCGGCGATCGGATAAATGATCGTCGTCAGGATGCCGCCGCCCACCATCGCGGCGGCCTGTTCGCTTGGCATCAATTCGTGCCGGACGGCGAGACCGGTGATCGCGACGACCAGCGAGATCTGGGTCCCCAGGTGCAGCGCCAGGGCCATGCGCTGGCGCGGCTCCAGCAGGTCGCGATACACCAGCAGCACTGGCAGGCCTCGCACCAGTAGCATCAGCAATGCGTAGACGGGCACCATGGCCAGTGCCGCGGGATGCGTCACCAGTGCGTGCAAGTCCAGCCGAGCGCCTGAGATGATGAAGAAGATCGGGATCAGAAAGGCGGAGCCGAGACCGTCCAGCCGGGCAGCAATGTGCTCATGATGCTCCAGTGACAGGGCCGCGCGGACGATGGCTCCGGCAACGAAGCCGCCCAGCACCAGGTCGATATGCAACTCCTCGGCCAGGATCGCCAGCAGCAGCATCAGCGACAGCGCCAGGCGCATGGGCAACTGTCCCGACGAGTGCATGGTACGGCGGACGATCCGGGCGAAGCGCCCCTCCCGGGCGCGGCCGACCAGCAGCACCGCAGCGAAGGCGCAGGCGGCGAAGCCCGCCATGATCATCGACTGCTGGATGGCGTGGTTCTGCGCCAGGATCAACGCCAGGGCGACCACCGGCCCGGCCTCGCCGATGGCGCCGCCGGCCAGCACCATCGGCCCGTAGGGCGGCCGTAGCAACCGGCTGTCGCGCAGGATCGGCATCAGCGTGCCGATGGCGGTGGTGGTGAGCGCCAGCCCGCACAGCGCCGCCGCGCTGGCCAGCCCCGCCCTCGTCAGCAGCCAGGCCGCGGCGGCAGCGAGCACGGCAGACAGCACCCAGCCGATCCAGGCACGGCGGATCGGTGGTCCGGCCAGCACGGCGGGGTCGATCTCGAACCCCGCCATCAGGAACAGCGTGACGAGGCCGAAATTGCTCAACACCGCCAGTGTCGGTCCGGGCTGCAGCCAGCCCAGGACTTGTGGCCCAACCAATGCGCCCAGGACGAGTTCCAGCACCACACCGGGCAGCAGCAGGCGAGGAAACAGCGCCGGAATGGCGGCCGATCCGGTGACGACAAGAGTGACGACGATCAGGTTTGGGGTGTCGATCAGCATGGACCGCCGCCTGTCCCGTGCGGGTGAAAAGCGACGTTAAGCTTAACAATCCGTTCTCGTAAGGGACAGGGGCATCGGCGTGACGATCGCACCGTGAACGCGGCCATGGGCCGGTGCCGGCCCGCAGCCTTCATTGCTGGCCGGACACCCCCATGTTAGCGGTCGCGCCTTTCAGCATCAGGGTCGCCGCATGTACGCTGTCTTCCCCACGCCGCCTGAAGACCGGTTTTTTGAGGACTACGAGGTCGGCGCCACCTACGACCTCGGCTCGTTTACAGTGACGGAGGAGGAGATCATCGCGTTCGCCTCCCGCTACGATCCGCAGGCGATGCATGTGGACCGCGCGCTGGCAGCGGACGGCATGTTCGGCGAGGTGATCGCCAGCGGCTGGCACACCATGTCGCTGACCATGCGGAAGATCGCCGATAACTTCCTGCCGCATAACGGACTGCCGTCGCCGGGAATCGATGAACTCCGCTGGCCCAATCCGATGCGGCCGGGTGACGTGCTATCGGTGCGCGCGACGGTCCTGCAGGCGCGGCGTTCCCGTACCAGGCCGGATCGCGGGCTGATCCACGGCCACATCGAGACCGTCAATCAGAATGGTGCGGTCGTGCTCAGCCTGAAACCGATGAACCTGATCCGCTGCCGCACGCCGCAGGTCTAGGACCACGCTTGTGACACTGGCGGTTACTGCGGCACCACGGCCCGTTCGTTCGGGCCTCCGGCAGCAGCACGCCACTTCGGGCGACCGGCGCCGCGCGGTGGACCCGACGCGGCGTTCTGACAAAATGCTGCCCTGATTTGGTCGGAAGACTATGACGGTGTTCTCCCCCGGCGTGAGCAACACGATCCACCGGCGCAGGCTATGGAGGCAGGAGCATGAGTTCGATCCAGCGTACAATCCGGGTGCTTGCGGCTCTGCTGCCTCTGGGCGCGGCCGGCATGTCCTCGGCGCTGGCGGCCACCGCCAAGCCGCCCCTGCCGCCCGGAAGCGACTCCGAATCCGGCGTCGCTGCCCGCCTTCAGGCTGTCCGGAGCGCCGTGTCCAAGCTCGGCCTCGAGCAGACGCCTGATCTGCAGGTCGACCCGAACATCCACAAGGCCTGGTGGGGCAACTGGGGTCCGCGCTTTTGGGGCAATGGAGGCTGGCGCAACGGCGGCTGGGGCAATGGCGGGTGGCGCAACTGGCGCAACGGCTGGGGCAATGGCGGCTGGAATAACTGGCACAATGGCGGCTGGCCTAATTTCTGGCGCAACTGGTAATGCCCGAACCGCCGGTTATTGAAACGCTGGTCCTGCAGCCAACGCCGTTCTGTAACATCGCCTGCTCCTACTGCTATCTGCCGAATCGTAACGACCGCTCGGTCATGACGCATGAAACTATCGAGGCAACGTTCGTACGCGTGTTCGACTCCGGCTGGTGCGCGCCCGAACTGAATGTGATCTGGCACGCCGGCGAGCCGCTGGTGATGCCCGTGGCGTGGTACCGTGACGCATTCGACCGGATCGCCGGCATGGCGCCCGCCGGGCTGCGCCTGCGCCACGCGGTCCAGACCAACGGCATGCTGATCAGCCCGGCCTGGTGCGAGCTGTTCCGAACCTACGACGTTGGTGTCGGCGTCAGCCTGGACGGGCCGGCAGCGCTGCACGACCGCCACCGGCTGACCCGCGGCGGCAAGGGCACGTTCGCCCGCACCATGGACGGCATCCGGCTCCTGCAGAGCCACGGCGTCGACTTCCATGTCATTTCAGTGCTGACGGCGGAAAGCCTGGGCGATCCGGACGGCATGCTGCGCTTCTTCCAGGACGCCGGCATCGACCAGATCTGCTTCAACGTCGAGGAATCGGAGGGCGCGCACGAATCATCCCTGTTTGCCGAAGCTGGCCTGCGCAATCGCTTCGCCGCGTTCCTTGACCGGTTCTGGCGCGCGGCGCGCACTGCCGGCACCGTCCGGTTCATCCGCGAGATCGACGCTATGCTGCCGCGTATCGTGCGCCCCGATGAGATCGACATGCGCAACGAGCAGGTCGTTCCCTTTGGTATGGTCAACGTTGCCGCCAACGGCGACGTGTCAAGCTTCTCGCCGGAACTGCTGGGCCTGCGGGACGCGCGCTATGCGGACTTCATCGTTGGCAACGTTCATACACACACGCTGCCGGAGATGCTGGCAGGGCGGAGCATGCAACGTCTGTGGCGCGACATCGCAACAGGTGTGGAACGTTGCCGTGCCACCTGCGAATATTTCTCCGTCTGTGGCGGCGGCGCACCGGTCAACAAACTGACCGAAAATGGCGGCTTTGACAGCGACCGGACGCGATTCTGCGAGCTGACGCAGATGGTGCCCACCGATCTAATCCTTGACGCTCTCGAGCGGATTGATCCTGTCTTGCAGCAGATTGACGATCCGTCCTCTGCGTCCCACGGGAGAGCGCCATGCCAGACCTCCGCTGCGTGAACTCTGCGCCCCTGCTTGCCGCGTGCTTCGGCCTGACCCTGCTGTGGCCTGCCGGGATGGCGGCGATGGCGCAATCGCAACCAGCCCCGCCGGCGGCGGCTGCGCATGGGTCCGCGGCGCCGGACACGGCGACGGAGCAGGAGGAGCCGGTTCCGGTACTGACCATCACCGGCGTCGAGGTCGTGCGGACCAAGGTCAAGCCGGGATTCGACTTGGTGGTTGTCTCCGGACTGGTCGCAAGCGAGGGCTGGACCCATGGCGAACTGGTGCCGCTGACGCGCGGATCGCCGTCCGATCAGGTGCTGAACCTGGTGCTGGTCGCGCAGCCGCCCGCGGAGTCGTCGGCACCGACCGGGTACGTGCCGATCCACGCCCTGATGCCGCTGCCGGCTGACCATCCCTACAAGGCGGTCCGCGTCCGCAGCGCAACGAACTCCGTGCTGCTAAAATCGCTGCCTGGCGTGGTCGAGGTCACGGTGCCGGCCGATCCGTGCAAGCCGTGCATTGGCCGTCAGTATGTTGCGAAAGGCGAGGCTGTGCCGGCGGGTGTGCCGCAGGACCAGGTGCTGCGGCAGGAGGATTTGCCACCAAACGCTCGCATCATCCGTCCGAATGACGGGATCAGCGATCTCGGGCGCAATCCTGGGCGGCTGACCCTGGTAATCGGCGAAGATGGCCGTGTGGTGGACGCGGCCTGGGAGTGACCAACGGATAACAGGGCCATCCCGTCGCTCAGTCCCGCCTCTGTGCTCGGCTGAGCGCCGCCTCCAGAGTCTGCTGCAGATCGTCGAGCTTGAATGGCTTGCGCAGCAGCAGCGCATCCGCGCCGGCTGCCGCCTCGATGGCATTGGTCTCTGCATAGCCGCTGGCAAACACGATCGGCAGCGCAGGCCACCGCGCCTGCAGGATGCGCGCGACCTCCGCGCCGGTCATGCCAGGCATTGCGAAGTCAACGACAACCAGGTCCGGGGCCTCGTCGTCGATCAGTGTGATGCCTGTTGGGCCGTCCTCGGCCGCGGCCACGTGATAGCCGAGCAGGTCAAGCGAGTCGGACAGGAACTGCCGCACCGAGGGATCATCATCGATGACCACGACTTTGGCGGCGCGGTTCTCCACCAGCGGTGCCGGCATCGCCTCGTCAGAGGTGTCGCAGCCCGGCGCAGTGCAAGGCATCAGCAGCCGGACCGTCGTGCCACGCCCGACCTCGCTGTCGATCCGTACCGCGCCGCCAGCCTGCCGCACCGACCCGTAGACCTGGCTTAGTCCCAGACCGGTACCTTTGCCGACACCCTTGGTAGTGAAAAACGGGTCGAATACCCGGGCCAGTACTTCGGGCGACATGCCGGAGCCCTTGTCAGACACCGTGATCTCCACATAGTCCCCGTCGGCAAGCTCCGAATCGCCGGCAATGGCAAGGGTCCTTGTCGCGATGCTGAGGTTGCCCGTTCCGTCCATCGCGTCGCGCGCGTTAATGGCGAGGTTGAGCAGCGCCATCTCCAGCTGCACTTCATCGGCCAGCACCTGTGCCGGGCCCGCAGTCAGGTGTGTCTGCACCACGACCGTCGGTCCCAGCGTACGAGCCAGCATCTCCTGCATGGCTGTGATCAGCCGGTCCGGCGCCACTGGTTTGGTTTCCAGCTTCTGCGACCGCGCGAAGGCCAGCAACTGGCCGGTCAGCTTGGTACCGCGTTCCGCGGCCTGCATGCCGGCCTCAGCCCATTGCAGCACGCGTTCGCGATTGTCCGGCTTCCGCCGGATCAGGTCGAGGCTGCCGACCAGGCCCTGCAACAGGTTGTTGAAGTCGTGTGCGATGCCGCCCGTCAGGTGCCCGACTGCCTCCATCTTCTGTGATTGCCGCAACGCCTCCTCCCGCGCGCGGTCCTGCGTCACGTCTCGCCCGACCACATAGCACAGCCCCGCTTCCAGGTCGGGCACCGCGGTCCAGGAGATCCAATGAACCGCGCCGTTCTTGGCAATCACTCGGTCTTCGTTATTGCGCAGCGGTTCACCCAAGCGCAGCCTGGCGACCTTTTGCGCAGCCCGTTCGCGGTCTGCCGGATGTGTCAAGGTCAGCCCCGGCATCGCCAGAAGCTCCGCATCCGTATATCCCAGCAGCGATGACCACGCCGGGTTAACCGCGCGCAGCGCGCCATCAAGGCCGGCGATGGCGAACAGATCCTGTGATAGTTCAAACAGCCGGTCCCGCTCGCGGGTCCGCTGCGCGACCTCCCCACGCAACCGGTCCTCGACCGCGCGCTGGGCGGTAATGTCGATGTTGACGCCGGTGATCCGCGTCGGTCGGCCAGTGGCGTCCAGCGTCGCGGCCGCCCGCGAGCCGATCCAGCGGATTTGTCCATCCCGCCGCACAATCCTGTAGGTCATCGAGAACGGCTCACCATCCCGAGCCCGGTCACGAATCTGGTCTGCTGCTGCCTGCCGATCTTCCGGATGCATGTTGTCGAACCAGGCCGCATAGAGCCGATCGGCGGGCGTGTCAGGGTCGACGTCGAGAAGCGCGTACATCTCCGGCGTCCAGGTGATCGTGTTGGTCGCACTATCCCAGTCCCAGACACCGATCTGAGCCCCGGCCTGCGCAAGTTGCATCCGCTGTTCACTGCGACGCAGGGCTTCTTCGGTCTGCGTCTGCTCGATCGCCGCCGCCGCAATTTGCGCCAGCTGCGTCAGTATCGCTTCATCGGTGCCGTCGAACTCGCTGCCATCCTGTTTGTCCGTAAGCTGGATGAAACCGATGTTGTGCCCATCCCGGGCGATCAGCGGGGCGGCAAGCCATCCCCGCGGCTCCGGGCGTCCACCCGTATCGGTGCCGGAGCGTTGCCAGCGTGGGTGCGCTTCCAGCTCCGCCTGGGTCAGCCGTAGTGGCTGGTTCGTCTCGCAGACCAGGGCCTCGATGCCCGATCCGTCGGGCGCGATGTTGTCATCGCGCCAGGCGGCGTACATGCCGCCCGGCGCGGGTACCACGCTTGCCTGCCGCCAGTCGTCACCCCGTTTCAGGGCGACCACGGCCTGGTGCGTTTGCACCACCATGCGCGCCGCCCAAGCGGTAGCCTCAAGCGTGTCCTGCAGCGTCGGGGCGCGGGCCACCGCGAGCGCGCCCTGTGCCAGCCTTTGCAGTTGCTCATTCCGCCGCCGCGTCTCGGCTTCGGCCTGCATCCGTTCACTGGTGTCCCGTGAGACGACCAGCACTTTTTCAGGGTGGCCGTCGTGTCCCATGATCGGCGTCAGGATGGAGTCCCAATGCAGAAGCTGTCCGCTGACATCACGCGTGCGTACTTCGATACGGCGGGTCTCCCCGCCCGCGGCACCCAGTACCGCACGCTGCGCCGCCTGCCGGTCCTCGGCCTCGATAATGTCGGTCCATGGCTGGCCCAGCAGGGCAGGGAGATTGGTGATTTGAAGGCGGCGCGTGCCGCCTTCGCTGAGCGACTCCAGGCGGCCGTCGAGGCCCAATACTTTGATGCAGTCGTTCGAGCTGGCGAGAATCCGGCGGCTGAATTCCTCGCTACGTGCCAGCGCTAATTCTGCCTTCTTGCGCTCCGTCGCGTCGCGGGCAATGCCAAACCATTCGGCAATTTCGCCCGCCGCGTTACGGATCGGCACGGCGCGGGAATGAGTCCAGCCGAGGCTGCCATCCGCGAGCCGGACGTGGTGTTCCAGTTCGAACATGGTGCCGGAACGGATCGCCGCGTCGATGACGCGCAGCACCTCCGGCTGGTCTTCCTCGGGAATATACTCGTTCAGCCAGTCCCGCCGTGGCGTTTTCGTGTCCCGCAGGACACCCGCGCCATCGAGTTCGGTCATTTCTGTCCAGTCGGCGTTCATCCGGTAGCCGGAATTGGAGGCGGTGACCAAAGCCCGCAGGCGCTCCTCGCTGCGCCGGATTTCCGCTTCGAACCGCTGCCGTTCCGTTAGGTCGTAGAAGTAGCAGACGACACCGAACTGTCCGTCGGGCAGGACAATCCGTTCCGTCCGCCAATCGTAGGCTTCGACCTGGTTGCGGTCTGCCCGCTGCTCGACCGTGTCGGTGGCGACATAAGGTTCACCGGTCGCCAGAGTGTGGCGGAACCTGCCGATCGCTTCGCTGGCGAATGGCTCCTGCCAGATGGCTCGGAGGGCATCGGCAAGGTCGAGTCCGATGAGCGGGTCCAGGCCGAAGGCGCGCAATGCGACCTGACTTGCGTGCACGAGGCGGAAATCGGCGTCGATGACGTAAACGCCAAACGGCGCGTTATGAATCAAACCGGAAAACGTTTCATTATTGCGGCGCACGAGTTCTTCGGCCCTGACGCGCTCCGTGACGTCCTGGCCTTCGCAGAAGATGCCACTGACCTGACCGTCGGCCTCGACGATCGGGGCATAGACGAAATCCAGCAGCCGTATTGTTTCGGCACCATCCAGGTCCGGCCGTTGGCGGATCGGCGCCGCGTGCGCCGTGTAGCGCACGCCGGTGGCGTAGACCTTGTCGAGAAGTTCGAAAAATCCCTGGCCCACGCCCTCGGGGAATGCCTCGCGTGCCGGCTTGCCGATCCAGTCCGCGCTGTTGAACAGGCGCCGATGCGCCGCATTCACAAAGGTGAAGACGTGGTCCGGGCCGCTCATTGTGCAGATGAAGCCGGGGGCCTGTTCGAACACCTGCTGCTGGCGCGTATCCTCTACCTCGCGGCGGCGTTCCGCCGCGGCCTGTTCGATGGCGAGCGCGGCTATGCGCGCACCGAAACCAGCAACCTGCCGCTCGCGGTCATCGGCTATGCGCGGCTCACTGAAGCAGAGCATCAGCGATGCGAGCGCGCGGTTGTCCCGCCCCATGACCGGCTGCGCGTAGCAGGCGTAAATGCCGTGGGCCAGGCAGAGGGCGCGCCATGCCGGCGTGCAGTCCGGGTCGGCCGCAATATCGGCACAGGCCATCGGCTCACCCCGGTGAAGCGCGATATCGCAGATGCCGATAGCTGGCTCCGCAATCGTCGGCTTTGCCACGCCTGCACCGAAACTTTGGGGCACATTGGCCGAAACCATAGCCGCAAACGCGGTACGGGTCTCGTCGGCGAGCAGGATGCAGGCCCGCGTACCGGGATGCAGGCCGGCCACGGCGGCGGTGACCGCCTCCAGGCACTGTGCCAAGGAACGGTGCTCTGCGACCAGCCCGAGAAGCTGATATTGCGCGACGGCGACACGCTCGCCCCAGCCTGGTGCCTGGGACGACACATCCGTAGCCGACAGCGTCTCCTGCTCGTTCACCCTTTTCCTCCGGGATCACCGCCTGGATATGATTTGCAATGGATGGCGTAATGCTCAAACAACGAGCCTCGCATCACGTTTGCGAGAGGCTGGGCACTACAGATATTTTGCAATTCAGCCGCGGGAACCGTTACTGATTTGACCACATCCGGTGCTGCCCGCGCTCTGCCGGCGCAGGAAGCTCACGGCCTGCCCAACATACACAGCTTTCTCTGGCGCCCGCCTTGACCGTCCCCGCCACCTTGGCCACCGTCAGGCAGTCATCACTCCGGAAGGACTTCCACCATGGCTACGCATGAGGGCCTGCGCTTCGGCATCTTCCTCGCGCCATTCCACCGCGTCGGCGACAACCCGACATTGTCGCTGAACCGCGACCTGGAACTGATCCAGTGGCTTGATCACCTCGGCTATGATGAGGCCTGGATCGGCGAACACCACTCCGCCGGGTGGGAGATCATCGCGTCGCCGGAGATCTTCATTGGCGTTGCGGCTGAGCGCACCCGCAGCATCATGCTGGGGTCCGGCGTGACCTCGCTGCCCTACCACCACC
The DNA here is from genome assembly GCA_018240405.1 of Pseudomonadota bacterium. Taxonomy (GTDB): domain Bacteria; phylum Pseudomonadota; class Alphaproteobacteria; order Acetobacterales; family Acetobacteraceae; genus Rhodopila. The sequence continues at coordinate 78,915 of JAFEFW010000614.1, read as the reverse complement.
CACTGATGGTGGCACAGCGTTTCGTGCAGCTCGACCACATGACCCGCGGCCGCGCGATGCTGGGTGTTGGGCCGGGCGCACTGGTGTCTGACGCCTACATGATGGGCATCGAGGCGGATGCGCAGCGCCGCATGATGGATGAATCGCTTGGCGCCATCATGGCCCTGCTCGCCGGCCAGGAACCAGTGTCGCTGAAGACTGACTGGTTCGAACTGCGCGAGGCGCGCCTGCACCTGAAGCCCTGGACCAAGGGCGGCTTCCCGATTGCGGTGGCATCCGCGACCACGCCGGCCGGCGCATTGGCGGCCGGTAAGCACGGCGTCGGCATGCTGTCGCTTGGCGCCGGGCTGCCAGGCGGATCGGCCAAGCTCGCTGACTACTGGAGGATGTGCGAAGCCGAGGCGGCGAAATATGGCAAGTCGGTGAGGCGCGACGACTGGCGCCTCGTCGTCAACATGCACTGCGCCGAAACGGATGAGGAGGCTATGGCGCAGGTCCGCGCTGGCGAGCGTGTCGAAACCCTGTCCTACTTCTCCGAGACACTCGGCCGCCCGCCGATGCGCAGCGAGAACCCGCTGGCCGAGGGACTCGCGGCCGGCTCCACGTTGGTCGGCTCGCCCGAAACAATCGCCAAAGGGATCGAGCGTCTGCTCGGTTTCACCGGCGGCGGCGCCGGAGCGGTTCTGTTCCGCTCGCATGAATGGGCGAATCGCAAGAACACGCTGGAGAGCTACGAGCTGTTTGCCCGCTGGGTGATGCCGCGCTTCCAGGGTAGCCTGGACGCGCCGACGGATTCCCGCGAATGGTGTAGCGACAACCGAATGGGCATCTTTGGGCCGCAGATGGGCGCCATCCGCAAGGCGTTCACCGACGCCGGACAGGAGGTGCCGGACCATATGCGGCTGAAGCTGCATACCGGAAAGGTGGAAGTGTAGCGGCAACGCGCAGGCACTTCGCGGGCCATGTAGGGGCATTGCTGCTGTCGATTGGTTGGGCGCCGGCCGGTAAGCTCACCGGCCGGCGCCACCGGAGTGGCGCATAGCGCTCGGGAGTGCACGGTCCGGTCGTGGCGTCTGGGCGCTTGGCGGGACATGGTGGCAGAGTCGGGAGACGGAACGATGTCCGAACAGACAACCGGAATAACTGGCGTGTTGCACGTTGAGCATCAGGGAGCGGTGCGCATCTTGCGAATGAATCGCCCCGAGAAGCTGAACGCACTCAACACCGATTTGTTGCTGGCGCTGCATGCCGCGCTCACAGTGGCTGATCAGGACGATGAGGTTCGCGCGCTGGTGTTGACCGGCAATGGGCGTGGCTTTTCCGCTGGCGCCGATCTCAGCGAGTTCCGCGGCGAGCAGACGCCGGAGTCGGTCAAGCGCAATCTTCTACGCTCTGAGCTGATGGGCGGCATTCAGATCCTGCTGCGTAAACTGTCGAAGCCGGTGGTGGCCGCAGTTCATGGCGCGGCGATTGGCGGTGGCGCGGCCTTTGCCGTGTGCTGCGATATGGTGGTGGCCGGCGAGAATCTGAAATTCGGTTATCCGGAGCTGAACCATCACCTCACGCCCACCGGGGTGATGACCAGCCTGCTGAAGCAGGTGGGCCCAAAGATCGCATTCGAGCTGATAAGCCTCGGCGGTAACCTCGGCGCTGAAGAGGCTCTCCGCCTCGGTCTCGTCAACCGCGTCGTGCCGGTGGAAACCGTGCTGGAGACCGCGCTGCGCATCGCCGATACCTGGGCAGAGCTTGATCCGGTGCAGATGGCCGCGACCAAGAACATGTTCTATCGCATGAGCGAAATGACGTTCGCAGAGGGTCTTGCGCTTGGGCGCGACGTTTCCGTCGGGATGCGCCATCTCGCGGCGGCGAAGGCGAAGGAAGCCGGTTGACGGCCGGTCGCTGCGCTTGCTCCGCCCGATGGAGAGCGATTGCAAGGGCATCGGTTCGCAACAATGGTTCGCTGCATGTTGCGGCGGCTAACGTCCTGAAGGACATGCAGTCGAAACCGGCGAGGTCCCATACGTGGTCACTCCGCCGCGGTGGGCCTGACGAGGCCCCAATGGTAGGTGGTGCAGGGCGGTCAGGCGGTCATCCCGGCGCCTTTTAGGATGCAACCACGAATAATACTGCAGCGCATCGTATTCTTCGACAACGACTAGCGGCTGCGACCCTGAGCTCCGCTGTCAGCCGCCAACGCTCCACCCCACGCGGGGAAGGCAGGCCCGCACCTGACTTAACAACGTGGCTTCGCGCAAGTGATGGTCCACCGGTCGCATTTCGTCGCAGCCCAATCGTCCGTTTGTTGTTGCAGCCTCTATGCCGGCTGGTTCCATTTCAGCTCCGGATCCAGCGGAAAGACCGGCCGGCGCACTTTCCGAAACGTCAACTGCCCATAATCCGATGTGCACACGCCGACGCCGGCGCACTCGACGATTTCACGCGCGATCTTCCCCAAATCGGCGCGCCAATGTACGCGCGACTTGATCGCTACGTACTTTTTCCGAGCGGGATCGATGCCGAGGACCTGTAGCATCTCTTGCGCTGTCGGCTCGATATGGCGGCTGAGCAGCACGATCTGCACCTTGCCGGTATCAAGCACCACGGTCCGGCCCATATAGATCTGCAGCCCAGGCGTCAGCCCGCCTTTCAGGCGGAAACTGCCGGAGGAAATCGTCTGGACCACGCCTGTCACCGTCAGCGGAGCGCTGGCCACCGGCAGTTGCGGCATCGGCAGTTTCGCGCCGATCGATAGTGTCACGGTCGCGCCGACGCCGGCCTCGACGGCCTGGCGCACCGCGTCCGGATCGTAGATGCCGAAGAACACCACGTCATCGAGATCCTGGCGGATGATTTCGCGTAATGTATCCGTCGTGTCCATGGTGCCGCCGCTGGCGCAGTTATCGTAATGGTCGAGCAGCACCACCGGCAATTCCCCTGGCGCGCCCATGGATTTTGCCCGGCTGACTGAGGCTTCCAGCGGTTCGATGTCGAACATGAAGTCCCGGCGGGCGGTCCAGGCGGCGCTGATCAACTCATCCACCATCGCTTGTGCCTCGGTTGGGTCATTGTCCGTGACCACCACCGCTGACAGGCCCGCCATTTCGACATCGGCATGCGGGAAGCCGACGAACAGGCTGGCGGCGAGGGCGCGTCCGCTTGCCTCCCATGACGCGCAAAGCGCCTGCAGGTCCTTGTTCGGCGCCTGATGGGTGCCCTGCGCCATCACATGCGGCAGCATTGGCGCGGAGCCCCAGGCGCTGGTGGGTTTCACCTCCCGCCGCATCACCCGCAGCAGGGCACGCGCGGCGCGTTCAGCTGTCTGGCGTTGGTCGATATGCGGATAGGTCTGATAGCCGGTCACGATCTGCGCGTTGCTGACCATGGCAGGGAAGATGTTGGCGTGCATGTCGTAAGCGACGCACAGCGGCGTTTGCGGATCGATGGCCCTGATGCGTGACAGCAGCTCGCCTTCGCCATCATCGAACCGTTCGGCAACCATGGCGCCGTGCAAGTCGAGCCAGATGCCGTCGAAGCCGCCCTGAGCGACGGCGTCCAGGATCAGCCGGCAGAATGTTTCGTATGCTTCATGGTCGACCGGTCCGCTGGGCGGTGCGCTGGCACAAACCGGAACGACCACCTCGGCGCCGATTTCATTCGCAACTGCCAGATAGCCGCCCATGCAGGTGCCGGTGCCGCGATAGAAGTCGACCGCCGCCTGGCCAGACAGCAAGGTGGTGCCGTCGCGGCAGAAGCGGTCCAGCTTGGTGGGAACGGGCGAGAAGGTGTTCGTCTCGTGCGACATGGTCGCCAGGAGGAGGCGCATGGGTTCGCTGCCTTCAGAAAATCAGCCGATCCGTCAGCATAGGGCGGACGAGGAGGATGTGGCCATAGGCCGGCCGTACGGGCCGCAGGACAATCCCCTGGAGCCGCTCTGCGCAAGGTGGCACCGAAATCGGTAGGTCGCGCCATCATTCAGCCCGATTGGCGGGCGTCTTTCTGGTCACTGCCTTTGCCATGGCGACGGATTTGTCCTGGTGTCCCCGCCCGCCACCGGCCAGGGGTGGTCGCTATTCGCGTGCATGATCGCCATCTTGGCATGATGCGCACCGATCCCGTGTCCACCGTCACCGCCCGCCCCTGGGGTGCGCGCATCGCGATCAGCGCGGTGTTCCTGGCCTGCGGCATCACCGTCGGCGCCTGGGCATCGCAATTGCCCCGCATCAAGGAAGCGCTCGGCCTGAGCGACGCGACGTTGTCGTTCGTCGTGCTGGCCTTCGCCTGTGGCTCGATTCCGGTCATGCCTCTGACCGGCGCGCTGGTCGCGCGCTGGGGTGGCGTGCGCACGATCGCTGCAGCCAGCGTCGGCAGTGCCGCAGGCATGCTGATGCTTGGCCTGGCCGGCAACTTCACCACTCTGCTGGTCACGTCGCTGCTGGCAGGTTCCGCCATCGGCATGCTGGATGTGTCGATGAATGCGCACGCCACCGCCGTGGAGCTGGCGTTCCGCCGTCCCATCATGTCATCGATCCACGGCTGGTTCAGCCTCGGCGGCCTGATCGGTGCGGGATGCGGCGGCTTACTGACCGAACAGGCCGTTTCCATTGCCGTGGTTCTGGGGCTGTCCGGCGCGACGGTGCTGCTTGCGGGCGTTCTGGGCGCACCGTTCCTGACCGTCGCGGAACATGGGCGCGGCGGCGCCGGCTTCGCGTTGCCACGCCGCCCGGTTCTGGCCATTGGGCTCTTGTGCCTGATGGCCTTCCTGATCGAAGGCGCGGTCGTGGATTGGAGCGGCGTGTACATGCGCGACGTGGCGCAGGCCTCCTTGGGTGTTTCGGCAGCGGGCTTTGCGGGATTTTCCATCGCCATGGCACTGGGCCGTTTCACCGGTGATGCGGTGGTGCGCCGGCTTGGCCGTGTCATCGTCATGATGGTCAGCGGCTGTCTTGCTGCGGCGGGTATTGGTTTGGCGCTGGCCTTGCCATATCCGGCGGCGACCACGCTCGGCTTCCTGCTGGCAGGCATGGGCATGGCGAATGTGGTACCGCTGTTGTTCAGCGCGGCGGGGCGTGTGCCCGGTGTTCCGCCTGCTGCCGGTGTCGCCATGGCGGCGACGATGGGCTACGGCGCTTTCCTGACCGGACCGCCACTGATTGGATTTCTTGCCGGCGCGATCGGTCTCCGGCTGGCGATGCTGGTGCCGCTGCTGTGCGCCGTCGCTATTGCCGCCAGCGCACGGCGATGACAGGCATACATCCATCCAGCCCGCTGGACGTTCGAGGAGGCAGCTCGAACCGTGGTGATGCAACCCATTGGCGGGCCGGCCACAACGGTACACAGGAAAGGAAACGCCCATGCCAGACGTATTGCTGATCGACACCCCTCTCCCCGGCGTCCGCCGGCTGACGATGAACCGCCCGGAAAAGCGCAACGCGCTGAATAATGAATTGCGCGGCGCGATCTTCTCGGCACTGACAGAGTCCGACCGTGACCCGGAGATTCGGGTCTCCATCATCCGCGGCGCCGGCCCGTCCTTCTCGGCCGGTTATGACCTGGCGGCGAACAACGCCGTGGACCAGCCGTATTACACCGCACAGGGCTTGCTGCCCTGGTCGCGCCACGTCGTGGAGGGCTGGTTCCGCATGTGGGACCTGGCCAAGCCGGTGATCGCGCAGGTGCATGGCTATTGCCTGGCTGGCGGATCGGAACTCGCCACGGCCTGCGACCTCGTCTACGTCGCCGAGGACGCGCAGATCGGCTATCCCCCGACGCGCCTGATGTCGCCGCCCGACATGCAGTTCCATCCGTGGCTGCTGGGCATGCGGCGCGCGATGGAGATGTACCTGACCGGCGACGCCATCACCGGCATCGAGGCGGCACAGGATGGTTTTGCCAATCGTGCCTATCCCGCAGACAAACTGGATGAGGAAGTGCTGAAGATCGCCGAGCGCGTGTCGAAGGTTCCGGCGGACTTGCAGCAGATCAACAAGCGCTCGGTCCACCGCGCCATGGAGCATATGGGCATGCGCGATGCGCTGCGGTCCGGCGCTGACCTGCAGTCGCTGGCGTTCTGCACCGAGAGCAGCCAGGCCTATCGCGCGCAGTTCAAGCGAGACGGCGGTAGCGTGCGCAATCTGCTGAGCCAGCGGGACGCGCCGTTCCAGGATTACCGGGAGCGCAAGCCCGGCAATTGATGCCGCCGGTCGCCTAACCCGCAGCGCTTTGAACGCCGGCCATCCACGACTTCGCTCCAGCACCAGCGCTTCTGTGAGCCTGGCAGTGGCAATCCTGGATGGCCGGCACGAGGCCGGCCATGGGAACAAAGGGATCGGCAATACTGACCTGACCCCAGATCATCCGGAGCCTGCGGTTCCGAGGTCCCGACGCGTGTTCGCATGCCCTGGCCTTCGGCGGCCTCTCTCCGTTCAAACGATCATCCGGTTCAGCCGCGGGCTCACAAATACGCGGACGACAAAGCGGCGATCAGGCCGCTGTTCACCAGTTCCGCTGACGGACCCTCGCGCACCACCTGCCCCTGGCGCAGCACGTAGCCATGCGCTGAGACATTCAGCGCCATTGCCGCCATCTGTTCTGCCAGCAGCACGGTTGTGCCGTTCTCCCGGCAGCGGTCGGTGAAGAAATGATAGATCTCCCGCACCACGATCGGCGCCAGTCCGAGGGACGGCTCATCCAACAGCAGGTAGGACGGCTCACAGATCGTTGCGGCGGATACGATCAGCATCTGCTGCTGCCCGCCGCTCAACAGGCCCGCCTGGCTGCGGCGCTTTTCCTTCAGGATGGGAAAGGTGAGGAACACCCGGTCCAGCGCTTCCCCCCATTGGTTGCGGCGGCGGCCGAATTGCCAGGCCAGGCGCAGGTTTTCCTCGACAGACAGGTGGCGGAAGATGCGCCGCCCCTCCATCGCGTGCGCCAGCCCCAGCCCGGCGCGCTTCGAGGCCGGCACGCGGGTGACGTCCTGCCCATCCAGCAGCACCTGGCCGGCTCTTACCGGTGCCAGGCCGGTAATCGCGCGCAGCAGCGACGACTTGCCCGCGCCGTTCGCGCCAACGATCGCGGTGATCGCCCCCGGCACGGCGGTCAGCGTCACGCCGCGCACCGCCTCAACCGCGCCGTAGCTGACGACGAGGTCCTTCACCTCAAGCATGGGCGGTCTCCGGCGTGCCGAGATAGGCCTCGATAACCGCGGGACTGCGCCGCATGCCCTGAATGTCGCCGTGGTAGATCACGCGGCCGCTGTCCAGCACCACGACGTCGTCGACCAGTTCGGCAACGAAATCCATATGATGCTCGATCAGCAGCACCATCAGCCCGGCGTCCTTCATGGCTCTGATCAACCGAGCCAGAAGGGCCATTTCGGCTTCCGACAGGCCGGCGGCTGGCTCATCCAGCAGGATGGCCCGCGGTTCGGCCAGCAGCGCCCTCCCGACCTCGACCAGGCGCCGATAGCCATAGGGCAGGCTCTCCAGCGGCCGGTCGGCGACATCGGCGATACCCGCCATCTTCGTCACGGCATCAACGGTCGAAAGGAAGGTCGCTTCCTCGCGCGCCGCCGCGGGCAAGCTCAGGGCGGCTGACACCAATCCGGTGCGATAGCGTCGATGGGCACCCAGCAGCAGGTTCTCGCGCACCGTGAAGCGCGGTACCAGCCGCGGGTCCTGGAACGTGCGCAGCAGGCCGGCGCTGGCGATGGCATCATCGCGCAGTCCGGTGATGGCTTCTCCAAAGAACCGGACCGTACCGGCGGCGGGCCGGTAGATGCCGGAAATGACATTGACCAGCGTGCTCTTGCCGGAGCCATTAGGACCGATCAGCGCGGTAATGCGGCCGGGCCGCAATTCCAGCGACACGTCGTCCACTGCGGTCAGTCCGCCGAATCGCATGGTGACGTGATCGACGCTCAGGCCGGCTCCCGTGCCTGGCTCGACCGGCCGGATCGCCACGCCATCTGCCGTGGCCTGCCGGAGGCTCGCCGGGCGGATGAAGCGGGGCGGCAGCAGCAACAGGCCGGCCAGGCCGCGCGGCAGCAGGATCAGCGAGAAGGCCAGGATCAAGCCGTAGACGATGAACTGGTACTGGGCGAAGACCTGCAACTTCTCCGGCAGGAAAGTAAAAACGATGGCCGACAGGATCTGCCCGGCCATGGAGCCGAGGCCGCCGACCACGGTGGTCACCAGGACCTCGATCGAACGGGCCAGATCGAAACTTTCCGGTCCCAGGTAGCCGATCATGTGCGCGTACAGACCGCCGGCCAAACCGGCCATGCCGGCGGCCAGTGTATAGGCCATCCGCTTGGTGCCGCCCCGCGGGATGCCCAGGCACCCGGCTGCGACCTCACTGGCATGGATGGCGTAGAACGCTCGGCCGTAGTGGCTCTGGATAAAATTATGCACCAGCCACATGACGATTGCCGTGACGACCAGCACGAGGCGGAAATAGTCGAGCGCATCCAGGCTGAAGCCCAGGACCTTCAGTGTGCGCAGCGTGGTGGATGGCACGCCCGACAGGCCGACAGCGCCGCCGGTCAGATCGTCCCACTCGCGCACGATCTCGCGGAAGATCAGGCCGAAGGCCAGCGTCATCATCGCCAGGTAGAACTCGCGCACCCGCCCGGCCGGAATGGACAGCAGCCAGCCGGTCAGCGCGCCGATCAGTCCCGCCGCCGGCACGGTGACGATGAACGGCAGGCCCGCCGTCTTCATCAGGATGCCGGAGGCGTAAGCGCCCATGCCGTAGAACCCGGCATGGCCCAGCGAAATCTGGCCGGCAATGCCGGTCAGCAGGTTCATGCTCTGGGCCAGCATGATGTTCAGCATCAGGAAGCCCAGGATGGCGACGGTGCCGGGCGTCAGCCAGGCGGCGCCGAAGAACAACGCGACGATCATCGCCAGGATAAAGACGGGATGCGTCAGCAGCCGCGTCAGGACGGTCTGGACCGCGATCATACCTTCACGAACTCCCGCTGGCCGAAGAAGCCCTGCGGGCGCACGACCAGGATCAGGATCAACAGGGCGAAAGCGATGCCGTGCTGCGCCGCCGAGGAGATGTAGCCGCCGACCATCTGCTGCAGCACGCCGGCCGCAATCCCGCCGGCAAGCGCGCCGGTCGTGCTGCCCATGCCGCCCAGCACGGCCGCGACGAAGCCGAAGATCACTAGTTCAAAGCCGAAGGCCGGATCGACCGTGCCGCCGATCTGCGCCACCAGGATGCCGGAAATTCCCGCCAGCAAGCCGGAGGCGATGTAGGAGCCGAGGACGATCCAGCGCACGGGAATGCCGATCACCGCCGCGAGGTCCTGGTCCATCGACACCGCCCGCATCGCCTGGCCCCAGACGGTGCCGCGCACCAGCGCCTCGAAGACGACGACAAGCGCCAGCGCCAGCACCAGCACGGCCAGGTACTGCAGTGAGACGTGCACGCCGAACACCACGACATTGTCGATTGCGGTGAAGATGATGTCGGGGAAGGCCAGAGCCTGTGATCCGAACCACAGCGACGCAAGGCCCTGCAGCACGATGCCGACGCCCAGGGTAGAAACGGCCCATCCCATGCTGCCCTCGATCTTCAGGGCAGGGCGAACGGTCCAGGTCTCGGTGAACACCATCAGCACGGCGATCACCGCCAGCGCGACCAGGATCGACAGCGCCTGTGGCCAGCCGCCCGCGACCATCGTTGCGGTCAGCATGGCGCACAGCATCATCACTGACCCCTGGCCGAAGTTCATTGTCTTCGTGGTCCAGAAGGTCAGGTTCAGGCCAATCGCGATCAGGCCGTAGACCGCTCCCACGCTGACCCCGGCCAGGAGCAGCGTCAGGAAATCCTCCATCGGCTCTGCCTTAGAGGCTGGCTTGAACGAGGGCGATCTTGCCGTCGATCTTGGTGTATTCGTACGTCGTCAGATCGCCCACCTCGATCGCATGATGCTTCTCAGGGGTGAACTCATAGGTGCAATTGACGCCCTTAAAGCCGCTGGTCGCGTCCATTGCCTTGATGGTCGCGGCCGGATCTGTGGAACCGGCGCGCCGCCAGGCGTCCGCCATGACCAGCATGCCGTCGTAGCCGGTCGCCACCGTGCCGCCCATCGACGGTGCCGGTACGTTGGGGTCGGTTCCCCAGAGCCGGTCGGTGCCATGCTTTGCCTTGTAGGCGTTGAGGAACTCGGCCACTTCCGGCGCCGGCGGGACTGTGGAGATCTTGCGGAACTGCGACCCGCGCGTGCCGGCGGCGAGGTCGCCCACGCCCTCCAGATAGGGCGGGGAGAAGCCGCCGGCGGAAACATACAGTGGGATGGTCATGTTCATCCGCGTCATGTTCTTGCGGATCACCGCCATGTCGGCGCCCAGCCCGATGACCATCAGCACGTCAGACCGGGCACGCTGCACGCGCACCAATTGCGCGGTCATGTCCTGGTCTTTCTGGTTGTAACTTTCGTGCGTAACAACCGCGTCCTTGTTGATCTTCATGATGCCGGACTTGACCAGCTCGCCGCCGGTCTTGCCGTAACCGGTACTCTCATTCATCAGGCCGATGCGGGTGAACTTCTTGCCAAGGATGCCGGCCATGAAGTTGGCTTCAATGTCGTTCTGGATCGAGAAGGTCCAGACGTTCGGCCGTGGCTTCGTGCCAGGTCCCCCAGGATAGATCACGGTCGGCGTCTGCGCCTGCGGGTTCATCGTCGGGCGTCCGTCGGCCTGGACCATGTCGATGACCGCAAGCGTCGGACCGCTGCCGGAGGGGCAGAACAGCCCCACGATCTCCTTGTTGTCCAACACGCGGCGCATGTTCTGCACCGCTCTGTCCGGGATGAGCTGATCGTCCAGCATCATCGCGATTTCGATCTGCCGGCCCAGCACGCCACCGGACTTGTTGAGCTTCTCGATCGCCAGTTCGATGCCGCGCTTGTAGCCTTCGCCGAATTCATTGAACGGGCCGGTGAGTGCCGTGGTGAACCCGATCTTGATCGTGTCCGCGGCCCTGGCGCGCCTGCCTGTTGCAGCCAGAGTTGTCGCAATTCCGGCCATGATTACTGACCGCCTGGCGATTGCCATCCGAACGTTTCTCCCACTGCTATTTTTTTAGTGTGGGTTCACCCTTGCAAAGCCACCCACAGGGGTCAAGCCTTGCACCTGCGAGCGAGCCGGCGTGTCCATGTCTGGCATGGGCCGCTGGCATCGACGGCTGGACTTATCAGGAGCAAGTGGATTGGCAGCGGAGCGACAATCCGACTCCTGCAGCCGCATTTTGCCGAGCCTGAATCAAGCACAACGCCCGCGCGGAACCTGCGCACGCTGCAGCTAAGCGGGTGCGGCGGGCATACTGGGCCGACAGGCCGGCCGTCGAACCGACGCCTTCACAGGTGGCAGGCATGCCGGATCGCGGCGGCCCATAGCGTAAGGCGGGTGGTCCGGCACTTTGCGGGCCGAGCGTTCGCCGGCGCGCGGATGAAACCGGCGCGAGCGGGCAAGCGTCGCTCCACCTGCACCGGCGCGTATCCGGCTATAGCCCCGGACACTTCGGCCGCCGACCAATCGCAGAAACCAGATGAGGCAGCGCCCGGATGGACTTGATTTGCAATACAACCGCCTACACGCCTGCCCCATCTCTGGAGTCGCATGAGGAGTTTTGCTGCCTACAACCGGAAGTATACATTTGGTAGGCGCCTGTCCGGTGTGACACAATATATGTGGTGCGCATCGCCGCGAATCGCCCTATATATGGATTCGCAGATACCCGAGGTGGTCCCGGCTTATGGACGGTTTTTCAGCACATTTTCTCGACGATGTTCGTCAGCGTTCGATTCCCGGCGCGCATTTCGGTGAAATTCCCCTGCCTGCAAGACCGCTGGATGCCGGCATGGGTGTCGCAGTTGCCCGCCGCACCGTATTCCGTCCAGCCGATCAGGATTGCTTCGGCCGCGTCGCCGATCGCGTCGCCGCCGGCAACATGGCGCTGCTGGGTCGCGAGCTGACCGACGCTGACCGGTTGGAGCAGGCGCGCCTGCGCAACGCCATCGCCACCGGCACGCTGCTGACCTCTGGGCGGCACCTGCAGCACGGCGACCATGAGCAGCCGAGTCGCAACATGGAGGTATTCACCAACTGCGCCACGGCCATCGCATCGTTTGCAAAATTCTACCTGTTGCTCAATGGCTCCGGTGTCGGCCGCTCCTACGACGATGCGCTGACGGTCGTGGACTGGGCGCAGGCGCCGGCCCTGCTGCTGTATCTGTCGCCGGAGCATCCCGACTTTCCGCACGATGATGAGTCCTTGTGCCGCTTTGGCCGCGAGATGAACGTGCTGGCCTGGGACGCGACGGCGGCGACGGCGGACCTGTCCCCGGTGCGCGCCTTCCTGCGCGACAACCTCGTCACCGACCGGATGCAGGTGCCGGCCACCGCGATCTGCCACAGCATTGAGGACAGCCGTGAAGGCTGGGCAAAGGCGGTGGAAATCCTGGAAGCCATGGCCTTCCGCGGCGAGCGCCACCAGACGCTGTGCCTCGACTTCTCGCAGATCCGCCGCGCCGGGTCGCCGATCCGCGGCATGCAGGGGCGTCCCGCCTCCGGCCCGATTTCGCTGATGCGCGCTTTCATCAATATCCGCCGCGACGTGGTGGCGCGTGCGGCCGATCTGCCGCTGTGGGAACAGGCGTTGCTGATCGACCACCATCTCTCGGTCGAGGTGCAGGTTGGCGGCGCTCGCCGCGCCGCCCGCATGGCGACGAAAGCCTGGCGTGACCCGGACGTGCTGCGGTTCATCCGGTCGAAGTCGGAAGGCGGACTGTGGACGGCGAACCATTCGGTGATGGTGGACGCCGAATTCTGGCGCCATGTGCATGCGCCCGATGCCGTCGAGCCGCTGGCGGCGCATGCCAAGGCGGTGTTCGAGGAAGCCACCCGCTGTGCCTGGATCAATGGTGAGCCGGGCTTCATCAACGGCGACAAACTGGAGGACCATCGCACCGGCACCGCCTGGGATAAGCCGGTCTACGAGGATGGCCGTGACTTCCGCGGCAGCCGCTACCGTGTGGGCGAGGCCGCCGGCCTGCTGGCGGAAGCGTCGCGCCGCGCCGCGGCCTCCGATTTCCCCGTCACAACAAATCCCTGCGGCGAGATCGCGCTGCACGTCACCGGCGGCTACTGCGTGATCGCCGATTATGCCCCGTTGCTGGCTTGTCCGGCGCCGTTGGACGAGATTTTCCCCGGCGACCCGCCCGCGGATGTTGCGGCGCTGTGGGACGCGCGGGTCGAGGATGCCGTGCGCCTTGGTGTGCGATTCCTGATGCGTGCCAACGGCATGGATGCGCTGTATGCCGAGGAGGTTGCCCGCACCAACCGCATGGGCGTGGGCCCGACCGGTTTGCACGAATGGGCCTGGCTGCGCTTTGGCTTCGACTTCAATGATTTACTGAATGAGCAGAAATCGGCGCCGTTCTGGGCGCTGCTCGAGCGGTTTTCCAGCGCCGCGAAGGATGAGGCCTCTGCCTATGCCGCAGAGCTCGGCCTGGCGCGGCCGGTGACGGTCACTACGGTAAAGCCGGCCGGCACCACGTCGAAGCTGTTTGGCCTGACCGAGGGCGCGCATCTGCCGGCCCGCCGGCAATACCTGCGCTGGGTGCAATTCAAGGGAACACGCGATCACGAGACCGGAGAATGGTCGGTGGGGTCCGATCCGCTGCTGGCCGAATACGCCATGCGCGGCTACCCGATGCGCACGCTGAAGACCTTCCCCGGCATGACCGTCGTAGGCTTTCCTACTGTGCCGCTGCTGCTGCGGCTCGGCTTGGGTGAGCGCAGCGTCACCGCCGGCGAGGCAACGCCGGCGCAGCAATATCGCTGGTTGCAACTGCTCGAGCGCTACTGGATCGGCGACGAGCAGGGCAATCAAGTCAGCTATACGCTGAAGATTTTCACCGACCGGCATGACCTCGACTCGTTCCGCGACATCGTGCGCGAGCAGCAACCGACCGTCCGTTGCTGCGCGGTGCTGCCGAGCCGGCCGGATCATGAACTGGGGTATGAGTATCTGCCGGAGGAAGAGATTTCGGCAGAGCAGTTCGACGCGATCGTGAGTGGCATTGACCGGTCGGCGCCGGTGGAGGGTATCGATCTGGCGCACTTGCAGTGCCTGAGTGGAGTGTGTCCTCTTTGATGGTGTCAGCGGTCGCTGACGAGAGGCTGGCTTCCGGAAGGGCTTCGGCCGCATTAGGTGCGGTGTCGGTGCTCGCGGTAGCCTGAATTCTTACGCGGAGATTGCGGAGGCGCGAAGGGCCGCGGAGGCGTTCTGCATTGAGGGCGGTGCGCCGGTTTCGCCGACAGCATCGTCCGGCTGCGTGTTCCGTGCGGCTTTCCCGCTTTCAGTGTCGTAGGCCAAGCGCACATGGCTGCGATATAAGACTTCGCGGCACCTCCGCTGTACTCCGCGTGACACCGGCGGTAATAGCCGCATAGGAGGGCGGCGCCATCGCACGGCTCCTCCGTCCGCCGTTACGCCGAAGGCCGGTGTCATGACAGACGTCGGACATATCGTGATTGGGCTGATCCACCAGATCAACCAGGCTGTGCTGCCCCAATCCCGGCGTCCGATCACAACCCACCAGCGCCGGACCCATTGCCGTGAGCCTGTTCCGCTCCGCCAAACGCCAGCCAGTGCGGTGGCGTTGTCTCCCGATCCCGCCCAACGCATGGACGGGCAATAGGGAGAACCAAATGAAGCTTCGTACATCCACCGCCTTCGCTCTGGCTGCAGCACTGATGCTGGCGCCGATGGCTGCCGCCATGGCGCAGGGAACGACCGGCAGCGGCAGCAGCACCGGCTCATCCGGCATGGGCACCAGCGGGTCCGGCGCGGATCGCTCCGCGACCATGGGCAGCGGCTCCACGTCGACCGGATCGGGCAGTTCGATGGGTTCCGGCACCACCGGCTCGACGATGGGCAGCGGGGCCGGCAGCACCATGGGTTCCGGCCAGGGCGGCGCGGGCAGCTCCGGCTCCGGCAGCGTCGGCAGCGCGGGGACCGGTGGCACTACTGGCGGCACCGCTGGCGGAGCCGGTACAGGCACGCGCTAGCGAAGGCCGACGCCCCGTCCGGCCGGGCGGACCGGGTCCGCCGGGCGGGGCTCGAGCTTCGCCCGGCAGGCCAGGCGCGGCACACCTGCAACACGATCGGGGTAGCCATCAACTCGCCCCCGTTATCCACATTCGTCCACAGGGCGATCACGCTGCGCTCCGGCGACGAATTGGATTACCATCGCAGCGATGAACACGATCGATTCGCCGCTGTTCGGAATGTCTCAACGCCTGCCGCCCTCCAACATCCAGGCGGAGCAGGCGCTCCTCGGCGCGCTGCTGGCCAACAACAAAGCCTATGAGCGCGTCTCTGAGTTCCTGATTGCGGACCATTTTGCCGACCCGATCCACGGCCGCATCTTCCAGGCTATCTCCCGCCGGATCGAAGCCGGGCAGCTTGCCGACGCCGTCACGCTGAAGGCGGAGTTCGAGCACGCCGGCGTGCTGGAGGAGGTGGGCGGAACCGCCTACCTGACGCAGCTGCTGTCGGCCATGGTCGGCATCATCAACGCCGGCGACTACGGCCGCGTGGTCTATGACACTTGGCTGCGGCGGCAATTGATCGATCTTGGCGAGACGGTGGTGAACAACGCGTTCGGCACCAGCACCGACCTCGACGGCGTGCAGCAGATCGAGGCGGCGGAACAGGCACTGTTTGACCTCGCCGCCGATGGCGGCAGCACTGGCGGCTTCATTACCTTTGAACGGGCGCTGATCGACGCGATCCACAGCGCGGAGCAGGCGTTCAAGCGCGCCGGTCACGTCACCGGGCTGTCCACCGGCTTGCGCGATCTCGACAGCAAGATGGGCGGGCTGCACCCGTCGGACCTGATCATCCTCGCCGGCCGTCCCGGCATGGGCAAGACGGCGCTGGCGACGAAGATCGCCTTCGGCGCCGCGAAGGCGATCATGACCGACGCGCGGGCGGCCGACCCGAACGCGGTGCCGAAGCAGTCGGTGGCGATCTTTTCGCTGGAAATGAGCGCGGAGCAGTTGGCGACCCGCCTGCTGTCGGAGGAAGCGCGCGTGTCGGGCGACCGCATCCGCCGCGGCGATATCGGCCAGAAGGATTTCGACAAGTTTGTGCAGGTGTCGCGTGAGATCGCCGCGCTTCCGATCCAGATCGACGACACGCCGGCCATCACCATGTCGGCGCTGCGCACCCGCTGCCGGCGGCTGAAACGCACCAAGGGGCTGGCGCTGGTGATCGTCGACTACCTGCAGCTCATGCGACCGGCGGCTGGCACGAAGCCGGAGAACCGGGTGCTGGAAATCAGCATGATCACCCAGGGGCTGAAGGCGCTGGCCAAGGAACTGGCGGTGCCGGTAATGGCGCTGTCGCAGTTGTCGCGACAGGTGGAGAACCGCGAGGACAAACGGCCGCAATTGGCCGACCTGCGCGAGTCCGGCTCGATCGAGCAGGATGCCGACGCGGTGATGTTTGTCTACCGCGACGAGTATTATCTTGAACAGAAGATGCCGAAGGAGATCGCCTACGAGGGGAGCAGCGATAAGTTTCAGGCGGCGATGGAGGACTGGCAGCAGCGCATGGCCAAGGCGCACAACCGGGCGGACCTGATCATTGCCAAGCAGCGGCACGGTCCGACCGGAACAATTCCGCTGCTGTTCGAGGGGGAGTTCACCCGGTTTGGCGACCTCGACCTGATCCACAGTGATCCGGATTATGCGCACTAGGCGTGCCGCCCAGAGTGGATCTTGTGAATCCGGGCCTTGCGGCCCCGTCGCAGCGGGCGCCTCTGCCATGGTTACCTTGGCCGGGCTGAGTCCTCTTGTCCTGGCGGGTGCACATCCGCCCTCCATGCCGTTGCCGCCCACTCCCGCGCCTGTTGCCTGGCGCGGCGCTGCAAGGCAGGGCTGGCGGGCCTCCGCCCGCCGTGACAAGGCAGGGTGCGCGGCCGGCAGTGACCGCCCGTGACAGGCGCCCCAGGCCGTGAAACAGCCCACGCGGTGCTGGAGATCGACCTCGGCGCCATCGTCGCCAATTGGCGCGCCCTCTGCGCCCAGCACCCGTCCGGGCCTGTCGCCGGCGTGGTCAAGGCCGATGCTTATGGCCTTGGCGCGCGGCCCGTAGCCGCGGCACTCTATGATGCCGGCTGCCGGCATTTCTTCGTCGCCTATCTGGAGGAAGCGCTGTGTGTCCGCGACATGGTGCCGGACGCGATGGTCGCGGTGCTGTCCGGGCCGATCCCCGGCACCGAGGCCGTCTACGCAGAGCATGACCTGACCCCGGTGCTCGGATCCCTGGCCGAGATCGACGCCTGGGCGGCGCGTGGCCCCGCCATCCTGCACGTTGACACCGGAATGTCCCGCCTCGGACTGTCAGCGGCGAACCTGGATACGCTGGCCGCGGACCCCGCCCGCCTCAACGGCCTGCACTTGCGCTACGTCATGACCCATCTGGTGTCCTCGGAAGACCCGGAGCACGCAGTGAATGAGGCGCAGCGTCATCGGTTCGCTGCAGCGCGATCGCGACTGCCCGCGGCGCCGGCAAGCTTCGCCAACTCCTCCGGTCTGTTCCTCGGCGAGCACTTCGGAACCGACCTCGGCCGGCCCGGCGCTGCCTTGTACGGCATCAACCCCACACCTGGGCAGCCCAATCCGATGCGCGCCGTTGTCCGGCTGCGCGTGCGCGTACTGGCGGTGCGGGATATCCCGACCGGCGCCTCGGTTGGCTATAACGCCACTTGGATCGCCCGGCGCCCGTCGCGGATCGCCACCGCGGCTTTCGGCTACGCAGACGGATTCCACCGCAGCCTGTCGGGCAAGACGACAGCGTGCTTTGACGGCACCCCCGTCCCGCTGGTAGGCCGCGTGTCCATGGACCTCACGACCTTTGACGTCACCGATCATCCGGGCGTGCAGCCGGGATGCTGGTTCGAGATCATCGGGCCGCACCAGGGCGTGGATGACCTCGCAACCATGGCCGGCACCAATGGCTACGAAATCCTGACGTCGCTGGGGCGCCGCTTCCACCGCGTCTACCTGCCGGCGTGAATTTGGCCCTCAATCCCCTGGCCGTGGTCGGACGCGGCATATTGGGCTGGTGCCGGAGCGCCGGCGAACTGGCACTGTTCGCGCTGGAGGGGCTGTCGCATCTGGTGCGGCCGCCGTTCTACGTCCGCCGCTTCCTCGTGGCGCTGCTGGAGATGGGCTATTACAGCCTGCCGGTGGTGGCGCTGACCGCGGTGTTCACGGGCATGGTGCTGGCGCTGCAATCCTACACCGGCTTCGCGCGCTTTTCTGCACAGGGAGCCGTCGCCAACCTGGTCGTGTTGTCGGTGACCCGCGAACTCGGGCCGGTGCTGGCCGGGCTGATGGTCGCCGGGCGGGTCGGTGCCGCGATGGCGGCGGAACTCGGCACGATGCGCGTCACCGACCAGATCGACGCGCTGTCGACGTTGTCGACCAACCCGATGAAATATCTGGTCGCGCCACGCCTGCTGGCCGGCACGATTGCGCTGCCGCTGCTGGTGATCGTGGCCGACATCTTGGGAGTTCTAGGCGGCTTCATCGTGTCGACCCTGAAGCTGGGGTTCAACCCGAGTGCCTATCTGACGGCGACAATGAACTTTCTCTATGCGCAAGACGTGATCTCAGGCCTGGCGAAAGCGGCGGTGTTTGGATTCATCATCGCCCTGATGGGGTGCTACCACGGCTATAACAGCCGCGGCGGCGCGCAAGGCGTCGGGTCGGCAACGACCATGGCGGTGGTCAGCGCATCCATCCTGATCCTGGCGTTCGACTATGTGCTGACGGAGATGTTCTTCGCGCAGTAGGGCCGCCAGCAGGCCGTCTGCTGACGCAACGGTTCATCTCGCACGTCCGAGGACCACACTGACACACGCGGTGTCATGCTGGCGGCCATGGAGCACATCCAAATTGCTCCGTTCGCCTTCGTCTGGGGGGCCTCCGTCACAGGCTTAGCCAGGCAGGCCCGGCTTGCCCGATCGTGCGACGCGCCTCACAACGGTGGCATGAACGTCCACGCCAATAGAAGGCGCCACGCGCAAGGCGACCGCCGTCCTAAGGACGGCTGCGTGTTCCGGGCCGCTGTCGGCCTGAACTGCCTCGCCTTCCTGACCGCGGCGATCCAGACCGGATTCGGCCCGTTCATCGCCGTCTGGCTGACGGAGCAGCGCTGGACCTTTGGCGAAATAGGCGTCGCCCTGAGTATCGGCACGATCGCCGGCGTCGCCACACAGCTCCCCGGCGGTGCCTTCGTCGACCATGTCCGTTCCCCCCGCAATGTCGCCGCCGGTGCATTGATCGGCCTTGGCGTCGCCGCCGCGCTACTGTCGCTACCGCCGAGCCGCCCCTCCGTGTGGGGCGCGGTGATCGAGCACGCAATCGCCAGCAGTGTGATGACGCCGGTGATCGCCGCGCTGACCCTGTCGCTGTGCGGCCATCGTGCGTTCAGCCGGCGGCTCGGCCTGAATGCCCGCTACGCCGCCCTGGGCAGTGCAGCGTCCGCCGCGCTGCTGGGCGTCGTCGCCGAGTTCATCTCGGTGCGTGCCGTGTTCGTCGCGACGCTGCTGCTGGTCGTCCCCGCCCTCGCCAGCCTGGCCATGATTCGCCCCGATCACCATGTCGATCGTGGCCCGCACGTCCACAAAGCGCTGACCCCGGCGCGGGAGCGCGAATACAAGGACTGGAACATCTTCGAGGTGCCGGCCCTTCACGTCTTCGCCGTTGCCGTCCTGCTGTTTCAGTTCGCCAATGCTAGCATGCTGCCCCTGGCCCTCAGCCGTCTGACGCAACAGGGCGGCGCACCCGGCTGGGTGCTGTCCGCCACCATCGTGCTGCCGCAACTGATCACCGCGGCACTGTCGCCCTGGGCCGGCGCCATGGCGCAACGAGTTGGCCGCCGGCCGGTCCTGCTGGTTGGCTTTGCCGCACTGCCGGCACGTGGCCTGCTGTTCGCCCTCGGCCCCGACCCCGTGCCGCTCGTGCTGATCCAAGCCCTCGATGGGCTGAGCGCCACGGTCCTTGGCCTGATGCTGCCGCTGATCGCCGCCGACCTGACCGAACGCAGCGGCTATATGAACCTGGCCATCGGCTCCCTCGGCCTCGCTGGCGCACTTGGCGCGGCGCTGTCCACCGCCGTCGCAGGCTGGATTGCTGACCACACCGGCGCCGCCGCCGCCTTCACGACCCTGGCCGCCGCCGGCGCCTCGGCCTTCGCCCTGCTCTGGCTCACGATGCCCGAAACCCGTCCGGAGGTGCCGAGTGGCGCGGTGGCGTAGGGGTTCGGGGCAGAAGCCCCGGCAACTCCCCGCCACCGTGCCTCTTGCGCCCCGGCGGGGTGCGGGCATTGATAGACCATCAGCGAGACGATGGAGGGGACGGATGGACCAGGTCGAGGCGAAGCATCTGTTTGAGCCGACGGGCGATTTTCAGTGCCTGCATGAGTTCATTCCGG
Organism: Pseudomonadota bacterium; assembly: GCA_018240405.1. Lineage (GTDB taxonomy): Bacteria > Pseudomonadota > Alphaproteobacteria > Acetobacterales > Acetobacteraceae > Rhodopila. The sequence goes on along the minus strand of JAFEFW010000614.1, from coordinate 58,392 downwards.
CGGCGCGGGCGAAGCTGTCGGATCACATCTGGGGTTATCTGGTTGGCGCGACGGAGTCGGAGACGACGTTGCGGCGGAACCGGATGGCGCTGGATAGCCTGGCGCTGCGGCCGCGGGTTTGCGTCGATGTATCGAAGGTGGACCTGGACACGACGCTGTTCGGCATGAAGATGCGGCTGCCAGTCATTCTGGCGCCGGTCGGGTCGCTGGAGTCCTTCCATCCGGGTGGTGCGGCGACGGCGGGGCGGGCGGCCTCGGCGTTTGGTGTGCCGATCATGGTCAGTTCGGTGACCCATCCGGGCCTGGAGGAGGCAGCGGCGGCCGCAACCGGGCCGAAGATCTTCCAGCTTTATGTGCGCGGCGATGATGACTTCATCGACGACCATGTGAATCGGGCGGTGGCGGCCGGTTACAACGCCTTCGCCATCACGGTCGATACGGCCGCGTATTCGCGGCGAGAGCGGGATATTGCTGGCCGGTTTGTTAAGCCCTGGCGGGCGGTGGCGACCGGGCAGAGCTACCAGGCCAGCTTCAACTGGGAGAACGTCAAGCGCTTCAAGGCCAAGCACAAGATCCCGCTGATCCTGAAGGGCATCGCCACGGCCGAGGATGCGGCGCTGTGCTGTGAGTATGGCGTGGACGGCGTCTATGTCTCCAACCATGGTGGCCGGCAGCTGGATTATGGCCGCGGCTCGATGGATGTGCTGCCTGAGGTGATGGCGGCGGTGCGTGGCAGAGCGAAGGTGATCGTCGACGGCAGCATCTGCCGGGGCACGGACATCGTGAAGGCGATCGCGCTGGGCGCAGACGCGGTGGCGATGGGGCGGATGTATTGTTACGCCCTCGCCGCGGATGCCGAAGCCGGCGTGATCAAGATGCTGGAACTGATGGAGCATGAGTTCGGCGTGGCGATGGCGCTGTCCGGCGCGCGCTCGCTGGGCGAGCTGCACCCTGGCTATGTCTTCCGCGACGCGCCGGTGGTCACGCAGCCACATGCGCACAGTGCGTTCCCGTTGCTGCACATAACGCCGGAGTACCGCGGCTAGGTCGCTTCCAACTTTACGCTGGATGGTCCGACGGATCATCCGGCGTTGCGCGCCGCGGCTGTGACTTTGTTGAACTCCTACATTGAACCCCTGCAGTTGAGACGACCGCGTCACCGGACGTGGCATTTTCGCTGAAAGTCCGATTAGTATTCTAGAGTGACTGAATAAGTTGTTTGCAGTGTCGGCAAGGTTATAGACTTTTTGATGCAAAGTAAAGGAAAGTATTAACATTGCATAACCGATATGGGGCGTGCCAAAGGACTCCCATTTCTAAATGGGGAACCTCAATATCACGGCTATCAGTTTGCTTCGTCTTGCGGCAACTGGCGTGATGCTCACGGGACTCTCCGTTGTGTAGCCGGCTCGTGCAGTCGTTACTTTGCCATTGGAGGAGGACGGTCTTGGCGACGTGATTCTGATGGGAAGTGGTACTTTGACACGCGCGGGCGTCACCTTCGAATCATTGGGCGGCGGGTCTGTTTCGGTATCGAGGCCAGCCGACGGAGAATTTTCAATTCATGCACGCGCTGGCAACTATTTGTACGGCAAGTACAGCGGCAAGACAGCCCCAGGGAGCTTTGGGACGGGCGGGTCGACACTGGCGAGCACGCACTCCGGTTATATACTTGCATTCATCGCCAATAAGCTGTCCATTGATCCTGCTTATGCGGATGGTACGCCGTTCGTGAATTCCGCAACGTTCTCGAATACCGACTTTCAGACCCTGGGCGTCACTCCCGGTTCTTATGTCTGGCGCTGGGCCACGCTGACCGCAGGCGACAGCATCGTCCTGAACATTGTCGCGACAGTTCCAGAACCTGCCACGACCCTGCTACTGACCGCACCCGTCGTGGCTCTGGCGGCGGCCCGGCGGAAACGACACGCGGCCGGAAACCGAGGTTGATCGGCCGACGTCCAAGCCAAACGACCCGGACGCATCAACCAGGCAACCGTTCGGCAATTCGCGGTTGCGCTGGTGGATAACTTGCCGCACTCCTGGCGCCCCGTGTGCCGGTTACGCCACCGCCGTTGTGCGGCGCAAAAAGTTCGTGGCAGGAACGCGGAACCCGGTATAGAGGCGGGGTGCAACGCCGCTGCCATTGGGTGGTTTAGGGGGCGGCTGAACATCCTCTGAGGGGCGAAATGGCACGTAACCCGCTGGCGACTGATCCCGACACTGAACATCGTATCCGTGAGCGCGCGTATCATTTGTGGGAAGCAGACGGCCGCCCGCATGGCCGCGACGTGGAATTCTGGGAACGAGCGCGCGAACTGATTGGGATGGAAGACAGTGCCGGCGCGGGGTTGTTGCCGAATCCTCAGACCCATCCCGATTCACCGGCTGAGACCGGCGTCGAGGAGGCTGAAATTCAGCAGAACCTTGGTGAATTTCCCGGCCCGCTGACTGATCAGGGCGAAGAGCAGCAGATGCCGGCGGCGGTGAAGCGGCAGCCGCGTTCGGCTGCGGCCAAGGCACCGAAGGCAGCCACGTCCCATAACGCCGTCGCCGTGAAGGCCACTGGGGCGGAGACGTCCGGTCCAACGGGCGAGGCAGCGCCACCGGCCAAACGCCGCGCACCGGCCAAACCAAAGAAAGCGTGAGCATGGCAGCCTGACGGATTTGTCATCCGTCCTGCCCAGCGATTGCCACAAGCGGTGCGTATTCCTTGCTGCGAGCGGGGCGGTTTCCTGCCCCCGGCGAGGATTAAGGAATGCGGTTTTTTCGAGTTTATGGACGGGTGCTCGGCCTGCTAGGGCGGGACATCCGTGTGGCCGGCTTCCTGGCGGTCGCGAATCTTGTCGTTGCGGGCCTGCAGTTTCTTGACCCGGTCCTGTTCGGGCATGTGGTCAACCTGCTGACCGGCGCCGGGTCGATGACGCCGGATGCGCTGTGGAGCCAGGCCTTGATGCTGCTGGGCATCTGGGCGGCGGTCGGCGTGGGCGGCATCGTCGGCAATATGACGGTGTCGCTGCTGACAGAGCGGCTGGCCCATCGCCACCGCATCAAGAGTATGGGGCGCTATTTCACCCATGTGCTGTCGATGCCGCTGTCATTCCACGGCGACACGCACTCAGGGCGGCTGATCAAGTCGATGCTGTCAGGCACGGATGGTCTGTTCGGTACATGGCTGGTGTTTTTTCGCGACCAGCTATCCACGATCCTATCGGCGCTGATCCTGCTGCCGCTGACGCTGTTCCTGAACTGGCGCCTCGGCCTGGTGCTGATCGTTCTGGTATCGATCTTCCTGATTGTCACCGGCCTGGTGGTGAAGAAGACGGAAACCGCGCAGCGTCGTGTCGAGGGGCTGAATGCCGCGCTCGCCGGCACGGCCCAGGATGCGCTGAGCAACGTGATGGTCGTGCAGTCTTTCACGCGCCTGTCGGCCGAGGCGAAGCTGTTCGGCGATATCGCGCAGCAGGTGATCAAGCATCAGTTCCCGGTGCTGAACTGGTGGGCGCTGGTGAACGTGATGACGCGCGCCTCCAGCACGCTGGCAGTGATCACCATCGTCGTCATCGGCACTTGGCTGCACGTGCATGGCCTGGCCAGCGTGGGTGAAATCGTCAGCTTCATGGGCCTGGCGATGATGCTGATCGGGCGGCTGGAAACGGCAGCGTCCTTTATCTCTTCGCTGTTCTTCAAGCTGCCGGCGCTGGAGGAGTTCTTCGCCATCCTCGACGCGCGCAGCAGCGTGCCGGAGAAGGACGAGGCTCGCCGGCTGTGGGCGCCACGCGGCGAAGTCAAGTTCGATAACGTATCGTTTGCCTATCCAAATAGCGGCGTTCCCGTGCTGAGCGGTGTGTCGTTCACCGCGAAGCCTGGCACGAGCGTCGCACTGGTTGGCCACACCGGTGCCGGCAAGTCCACGGCGATGGCGCTGTTGCAGCGGCTGTGGGATCCGACCGAGGGCCGCATCACCATCGACAACCAGGATCTACGCGATGTCACCCTCGACAGCATGCGCGCCAATATCGGCGTGGTGTTCCAGGAGAGCCTGCTGTTCAACCGCACCATCCGCGACAACCTGCTGGTCGGCCGCCCGGATGCGACCGAGGAAGAGATGATCCAGGCCTGCCGCATGGCGGATGCGCACGAGTTCATCGTGCGCCAGGCGAAGGGCTACGACACGATGATCGGCGAACGTGGTGCGACGCTGTCCGGCGGACAGCGTCAGCGTCTGGCAATCGCTCGGGCGCTGCTGAAGAATCCGCCGATCCTGATCCTGGATGAAGCGACGAGCGCGCTGGACGCGGCGACCGAGGCGAAGGTGAGCAGGGCACTGAGGACGCTGATGGCCGGCCGTACCACGTTCATCATAGCGCACCGGTTGTCGACCGTTCGCGATGCCGACGAGATCCTCGTGTTTGACGCAGGCGAGATCGTCGAATCCGGCAGCTTCAATGCCTTGCTGGCGCGAAATGGGCGGTTTGCGGAGCTGGTGCAGACCCAGCTTGCCGCACCTATTCCGCAGCTGGTGGCGGCAGAGTGATTAACGATCAAGAATGTGTGAGAGATGAAACGATAGGGCGCATTTTATCTTTGTATGCTGTCTGTCCTGGCAAGGAGGCATCATGCTCAGACTGGCCCTGTTCTTTCTTGTGGTTTCGATCATCGCGGCGATCTTCGGTTTCGGCGGGATCGCCGCAGCGTCCGCGAACATCGCGCGCATTCTGTTCTTTATTGCGATCGTGATCTTTGTTGTGCTGTTGGTGGCCGGTCTGATGGCGGGCAGTACTCTTTGGTAGGATTACCAGACGGTGCAGTTTTTGCTGCGCCGCACAGTTAAAAGTTGCAGTGGCCGAGCCGGATCGTTCATACTGTTCCTTTACAGGAAACGGGCTGCGCGATCCGGCTTGCTACGGTGTCCAGGCTCCTGTCATAACATTACGGATCGCTGCCGCCTGTCATGGGAGGCAGATCATGACTGTTGCTGCTATTCTAAAGCATAAAGGGTACAGCGTGACCGCGGTGGCGCCGACGGCTACAGTCCGGGAGGTCGCTGCCACTTTGTCCGAGCGGCGCATCGGCGCTGCACTGGTGATCGACCAGGCAAAGCAGTTGCTGGGCATTGTCAGTGAGCGGGACATCGTGCGCTCACTGGCTGCGAATGGCGAACGCACGCTGGAAATGACCGCTGGCCAACTGATGACACGGACGTTGCAGATGGCTACGCCGGAGACGACGGTTGCCGAGGCGATGCAGATGATGACCGCCGGGCGGTTCCGTCATTTGCCCGTGGTGGAGCACGACACGCTGATCGGCCTCGTCAGTATCGGTGACGTGGTGAAGGCGCGGATCATGCAACAGGATACGGTGGTGGAGAGTCTGACGGCTTACGTTGCCGGCAGCGCATAATCTCGCCCAGTCCGTCATGGTTGGCGCAGGTTCGTAAGCCACGTCTTTACCTCACCCGCGCCGACCGGCGTAGACCGCCGGTGGCCGCGCCTACCGCGCGCATTGCCGGGAAGGGGTCGATGGTGTGTTGGTGCACCCCTTTTCTCAATGCCCGCCCGGCAACGCGATCACCGTCGGCTGGCCCGGTAGGGTTGTACGCGACAGCTCCAGCATCGGGCTTGGCCGTATCTCGATCGCGTATTTGCTGCGCATCATGTCCAGGAATCCGGCCAGCACGTCCGGCGTGAAGTAATGCATCGGGATCACGACGCGCGGCTGCAGTTGGTCGATCACCGTGGCGGCGTCGCTCTGGCTCATGGTCCACGCCCCATCCACGGCCACCATGACGACATCGATGTGGCCGAGCGCGTTCAGGTCCTGCGGTTCCAGCGGATGGTGCAGATGGCCGAGATGGGCGATGCACAACCCGGCCGTTTCGAAGACGAAGATCGAGTTGCCGTAGATTTCCGTGCCGCCGCGCCAGTTGCGGATATTGGTGGGCAAATTGGTCACGTGCATGTCCTGCACGGTCAGTTCGTAGCGCGGCGCGGCGTCACCGTCCTTCCAACCCCGCAGCACATGCGGGATGCGCGGGTCGGGCGCCGAGGTATAGTGCGACGAGTGCGCGTGGTTCATCGTCGCGATGTCGGGCGGCTCACTGGCAATATTATATCCGTTGTAGTCGGTGATGGCCCGCACGCCGCGTGGCGAAACGATTTCGAAGCTGGCATGGCCCAGGAAGGTGATCTGTACACTGTCGTCGCCGGCTGCGGCGCGCCAGATGCGTGGTTGGCCGAAGGCGATCGGGGCACACCCGGCCCAGGCCTCAAACGGCCAGGCAATCAGGCTGAGGGTCAGAAGAACGGTGAAACGCTTCAGCATCCGGCACCTCCCACTGCACGATAACCGGCCTGCGAGCGGCGGGCGAGGGGGCTGTGCCGTGTCGCAACGTTGATCTGCCGCGCGTCTGCCTGTAACCCCGATCGAATGATCGAATTGTCGAAAGCGCCTGCCAGCCTGCCGCCGGGCCGCCGTGTCTATGCGATCGGCGACATCCATGGCTGTGCCCGTCAGTTGGATGCGTTGCATGCCCTCATCGCCCAGGATTTGGCTGAACGTCCGGTCGAGCGTCCGTTGCTGTTGCATATCGGTGACTACGTCGACCGCGGCGCCGACACCAAGGGCGTGATTGACCGCCTGGTCGCCGGATGTCCCATTCCCGGCGTGGAGATGGTGAACCTGATGGGCAACCATGAATCAACGATGCTGGACGCGATCGCGGGTGAGCGCGCGGCCGGCACCGACTGGCTGTTTGCCGGCGGCAAGGCAGCGTTGGAAAGCTACGGCATCGACCCGGAAGGACCGCGGGATGTCTGGAAGGACATGATCCCCGCCATGCATCAGGAGTTTCTGCGCGGACTGATCCTGATGCACCGGGAGGGCGGCTATGCCTTCGTGCATGGCGGCGTCCGCCCCAACATACCCCTGGAGCAGCAGGCGCGCGAGGACCTGCTGCGCGCCCGCCAGCCGTTCCTCTACTCCGAGGCGGATTTCGGCGCTGTCATCGTGCACGGCCATACGCCGGTGAAAACCGCGGTGGTAAAGCATAACCGCATCGCCATCGACACCGGCGCGGTCTTCGGCGGCAAGCTGACGGCTGCCGTGCTGGAAGGGGAAACGGTTGGCTTCCTGACCGCCGATCCGGTCGATCCGCCGGTCTCGATGGTACACCGGTAACGCCAGCATCCACGCCGCGCGCGTCTCGTATCAAGCGTACCAGCGTAGTACGACGCCATAACACCTGCGCGCTTTAAACCCTATGTTTCCCCGCGGCGCGCTTCCTGCTAGCTACCGCGCCTCGGAGAACCACGCGCACCCATGTTCGATTTAGCCTGGTCGGAAATCCTGCTGATTGGCGTCGTCGCCCTGATTGCGATCGGGCCGAAGGACATGCCGGTCGCCATCCGCGCCGTGACGAACGCGATCAAGAAGGCGCGCCGGATGGCCGCCGAGTTCCAGACCCATGTCGATGAGATGATGCGAGAGGCGGATCTGAAGGACGTCAAGCAGACGTTCAACGAGCTCCGTAGCCTCGACATCAAGAGCACGATCGAGAAGGCAGTCGACCCCGACAACGCGATCCGCAACACCTTCGCCGACAACCCGCTGGCGCCGGCGCACCCCACGGCGTCCGAGGTCTCAACCTTAGACGAAGTGGCCGTGGCGGAGAGGCCGCTGACCGAGGAAGTCACGCGCGCCGAGGTTACGCTGGCGCCGGCCGAACCGGCCAGGCCCTCGGCGCCTGCCTTCATTCCGCCAGCCCTGGTGCCGGTCGCGCCGGAGCCCCCGCCGCCGGCCGTAGCCGCGGAAGCGCCGGCCTTCATCCCACCCGGCTTTACCCGGCCCTGACGGACAAACGACCTTGGCCCGACCCGAAGACGATATCATCGACGACAAGCCGATGCCGCTACTCGATCATCTGATCGAGTTGCGCACGCGCCTGATCTGGTCCGCCGTTGCTTTTGTTGGCTGCTTCATCGCCGCCTACTTCGTCTCCGACCACATTTACTACTTCCTGGCCGAACCTCTGGCCGCAGTGCTGCGGGAGCAGGGGAATCCCGACCCGCATCTGATCTACACGCAGCTCTACGAGGCGTTCTTCACCAAGATCAAAGTCGCGTTCTTCGGCGGCGCGTTCATCGCCTTTCCCGTCGTTGCCACGCAGATCTGGCTGTTCGTTGCGCCCGGCCTGTATCGCAGTGAAAAGCGTGCGCTGCTGCCGTTCCTGGTGGCTACGCCGGTGCTGTTCTTCCTCGGCGCCGCGCTGGCGTATTACTTCGTCTTTCCCTTCGCCTGGCGCTTCTTCGCCAGCTTCCAGAGCAACACCGGCGGCGGCGGCGTGCCGATCGAGCTGCTGCCGAAGGTCGGCGAATACCTGGACCTGGTGATGAAGCTGATCTTTGCCTTCGGCATCACCTTCCAGTTGCCGGTCGCGCTGACGCTGCTGGCCAAGGTCGGCATCGTCAACTCGGCGATGCTCAAGAAGTACCGCCGCTATGCCATCGTCGGCATGTTCGTCATTGCCGCGATCCTGGCCCCGCCGGACGTGATTACCCAGATCGGCCTCGCGGTGCCGCTGATCGCACTGTACGAGATTTCCATCATTTCGGCCAAATGGGTCGAGCCGAAGCCTGTCGAGGTCTGAGCCATGCACGATATCCGCGCCGTCCGCGCCGATCCCGCGGCGTTCGATGCCGCGCTGGGACGGAGGGGACTGCCGCCGTCATCGGACGCGATTCTGGCGTTGGACTCAGACCGGCGGGCCGCTGCGACGGCAGTGCAGGAGAAGCAGGCCCGCCGCAACGCGCTGGCGCGGGAAATTGGCCAGGGCAAGCGCACAGGCGCCGACACCGCGGCACTGGAAGCCGAGGCGACCGCGCTGCGTGGCGATGTGGAGGGGCTGGAGGCGCGGGCCGCTGAGCTGGACGGCGCGATCCGCGCCGCGCTGGAGGTGCTGCCGAACATTCTGGATGCCTCGGTCCCCGACGGCGCGGATGAATCCGCCAATGTTGTGCTGAAGACATATGGCGAGCCGCGCACTTTGAACTTCCAGGCCAGGCAGCACTTCGAGTTGGGCGAGGCGCTGGGGATGATGGACTTCGCCACCGCGGCGAAGCTGGCCGGCGCCCGCTTTGTCGTGCTGCGCGGCGCGCTTGCCCGGTTGGAACGGGCGTTGGGCCAGTTCATGCTCGACCTGCACACGCAGGAGCATGGCTATACGGAAATGTCGATGCCGTACCTGGTCAACGCGGCGGCGGTGTATGGCACCGGCAGCCTGCCGAAGTTTGAGGAAGACTTGTTCAAGACCACCGACGGCCGTTACCTGATCCCCACCGCCGAGGTGCCGCTGACCAATACGGTGGCCGGCGACATCGTGCTGGAGAAGCAGTTGCCGCTGCGCATGACCGCGCTGACCGACTGCTATCGCAGCGAGGCGGGCAGCGCCGGCCGCGACACTCGCGGCATGCTGCGCCAGCACCAGTTCCGCAAGGTCGAACTCGTCTCCATTACGACGCCTGAGCAGAGCGTGGCGGAGCATGAGCGGATGACACGCTGCGCCGAGACAGTGCTGGAGAAGCTTGGCCTGAGCTACCGCCGAGTGGTGCTGTGCTCTGGCGATACCGGCTTTGCCTCTACGCGGACGCATGACCTGGAGGTCTGGCTGCCCGGCCAGCAGGCATACCGGGAGATTTCTTCCTGCTCCAACTGCCGCGACTTCCAGGCGCGGCGGATGAACGGGCGTTTCCGTGGCGGCACGGACGGCAAGACCATCGGCTATGTGCACACGCTGAACGGCTCCGGCGTCGCGGTCGGCCGGGCGTTGATCGCGGTGATGGAGACATGCCAGCAGGCGGACGGGTCCATCCTGGTGCCGGAGGTGCTGCGCCCATACATGGGGGGGATCGAGGTGATCAGCGCGGGGTAGGGCGGCACCACCCGCAATCTGCAGGGGGCCGCTCCATCGACCGCCATGGCAGGTGACGCCCTGCACTCCCCGCGGCTGCGGCAAGCCTTGCTGCCGCCAGCCGGCCAACCGCCACAGGTGTGGGTGACAAGCCTGCGCTTGCCACACCAACAGGACGCGGCTGCCTACCGCATCAGGCCCGCGATCGTCTCCAGTTGCCCGGGATCGTCCGACGGGCACACCAGCAAAGCATCATCCAGCCCCAGATCCTCCAGCCGCCGCAGCCGGTCCCGCGCCTCTGCTGGCGAGCAGAACAGCGAGATCTTCGGCACGTGCGCCATCGGCAGGTTACCCGGCGTGGCGCGGAAATCAGCAAAGATGTTCGCCAGCACCGCCCGTTTCCCGCCGGCATCGCGGAACATCTTCAGCCCGAGGGCCAGATCCTCCATCGAGGTATGGATGCCTGACGCGATCCACCCCTGCAGCACCTTCGCCGACAGGTTGATCCACCGCTCGCTGCGCCAGGCGCCTAGCAGCACCGGCGGCCCGCCCTCGGTGCCCGGCCACAGCGAGATGGCGGGTCCGTAGACCGGTTCGCCGGCCCATACCTTCCGCATGACCTCCAGGTACGACGTCAGTGTCTTGAAGCGGGTATCGTAGTCGGCCTCTACGGCGTCGAAGTCGTGCTTGGTGGACCCGCTGCCGACGCCGAAGCGCAGCCGACCCTGCGTCAGCAGGTTCAGCGTCTGAACGCGATGCGCGTGCTCGACCGGATGGCGCAGCGGCACCTGCACCACGCAGGTGCCGAGCTCGATGCGGCTGGTCTGGCTGGCAAGCGCACCGAGCAGGATCAGCGGGTCGAGGGTGGGCTTACCGCGTGCAAAGGCATCGGTGACCCATAATCCGTGAAAGCCCAGACGTTCGACGTCGCGGGCGAGAGCGCAGACGCGCTCAACCAGTGGCGGTCCGGACGGCAGCGGAGCTGGGATGGTGACAATGCCAATGCGCATATGAAATAACCTCCGATCTACTGGCCGGTGAACCGGGTCGGGCGCTTCTCCCGGAAGGCGCTGACACCTTCCTCGTAATCACGGCTCAGCGCCGCTTCCGTCTGCAACTTCGACTCCAATGCAAGCTGTGCGGCGTAGCCGTTCTCCATGCCTTCCCAGTACAGCCTGCGGATCAGCCCCAGTGACCGCGGGCCGGCGGCGAGCGCCGTGCCGACCTCGAGAGCCTTCGGCATCAGTGCCGCATCATCCTCGAGCCGGTTGATCATGCCCCACTGCAAGGCCGTTTCGGCAGGAAGTCGTTCCGCCATGAGTGAAAGCTCCATGGCGCGGGCCATGCCGATCAGCCGCGGCAGGATCCAGGAGGAGCCGCAATCCGGTACTAGTCCGATACGCGCGAACGCCTGTAGAAAATAGGCGGAGCGCGCAGCGATGCGAATATCGCCGGATAGCGCCAGACTCATGCCCGCACCAGCGGCGATGCCGTTGATCGCGGTGACCACAGGAAAGGGCAGCGCGCGCAGGCGCATGAAAGTCGGGTTGTACCAGGACTCCAGATCGGTCTTCGCCTCACCACGTGCCTCGGCGGCGCGGTCGCGTGGCTTGCGGTCAGGGTCATTCAGGTTGGCCCCGGAACAGAATGCCCGGCCGGCGCCGGTGATCACCAGGCAGCGCGCCTTGCCCGACTCGACGATATCGAGCGCTTCGGTCATGTCGTCGCGCAGTTTCTGGCCGAACGCGTTCAGCACGCTGGGGTCGTTGAGCGTCATGACCATGACGTCTCCGTGGGGTTCCAGCAGAATCCTGCCGTGCTTCATGATGACGTTCCTCCGCCGGGTTTGCCGTTGATAGATGGAAGGCTACGCTATTCCCAACGGCAACAGAAGCCAGGGAGACGCGTCTATGACGGATGAAGCGGAACGCCAGTATGTCGACTATGAATGCCAGGACAAGATTGCGACGATTGCTATGAACCGGCCGGAGAAGCTGAACGCCGTCAGCGATGAGGTTGTGCGCCAGTTGATGGCCGCTTTCCGCCGTTTCGACGCCGACCCTGATGCCTATGTCGCGATCCTGTGCGGACGTGGCCGGGCATTCTGCAGCGGCGCTGACGTGCACCAGCGGCAATTGCGATCGCGCGAGGAGTTTGAGCGGCTTGGCGGGCCGCAAGGCCATGGCGCCAACGCCGCAGATCTGTTGTTTCAATCCGTCAACTTCAAACCTGTGATTGCCGCGGTGCATGGCTATGTGCTGGGTCTTGGGCTTGGCATGGTACTGGATTGCGACCTGATTGTTGCCGAAACGGAGACACGATTTCAGCTGACGGAAACCTCCCGTGGGCTCGGCGCGGCCAAGCATTGGGCGCAATTTCATTTCCGCGGCGCCGGCGCGTTTGGCGATGAAGTGTCGCTGACCGGCCGCTATTTTACCGCCGAGGAAGCGCATGCGGCCAACGTGATCAACCGCGTCGCGCCAAAGGACAAGGTGATGGAAGTTGCCCAGGCGATGGCGCGGGATGTCGCGGCCAATCCGCCGCTGTCTGTCAGGGCCACCGTACGTGCGCGTCGTTGGAATCTCGACCGTTACGCCAAGGAGGCGGCGTTCATGCAGGCGCCGATGAAGCTGTATCTGACGGAAGATTTCCATGAGGCTGCACTGGCCTTCAAGGAGAAGCGCAAGCCGCGCAGCTTCAAGGGTCGCTGATCTGCGCCGCGTGGACACAGGTGCCGCGCCGCCCTGAATCGAAAGCGGCGCTGCCTTCGGGCAGCGCCGCCGGAGTGGAATGTCTTAAACTATGACATGTGTCAGGCGCGGCCGCGCTTTGGTCCTGGCCGGCGTCCGGCCTTCTTCGGCGCCGGTGTAACGGTCCGGCTGCGGCCCAGGCCCATCTTCTTCGCCAGGTTTGAACGGGTTTCCGCGTAGTTCGGGGCCACCATCGGGTAGTTAGACGGCAAAGTCCACTTGGCGCGGTACTGGTCGATCGTCATGGTGTGTTCTGTCATGAGATGCCGTTTCAGCATCGTCATCTGCTTGCCGCACTCCAGGCAGACGATGTAATCCGGGAACACCGACTTGGTGATCTGCACCGCGGGCTTGGAGGCACCAACGGCCGGAGCGGCCTCCCCAACAGTCGACAGAGTCTTGTACACCTCCCGGATCAGAGAAGGCAGCTCCTCAACCGGAACCGGGTTCTTGGTCACGTGGGCGCTTACAATCTGCGCCGTCAGGGTCAGTACGTCCTCGGTCATCTGTTTCTTTCCTGCAACTCGCGCGGCCGAATATACGGCCGGCGCGTAATAGCACAACAGTTGTTTGCGTTGCTACCACAGGATTCGACCCCATCTTCACCCACGAATTTGCGAACTCACCGCTGCGCGCGCATCATTTGACCCGAAACTGGGCGGGAGGTTGTGGTGCAACTGGGGCTTGAGCAAAAAGTCGCACTGGTAACGGGTGCGAGTCGCGGCATCGGCGCCGCAATCGCATCGGAACTTGCCGCGGAAGGGATGCACGTTTGCCTGGTGGCGCGCGATACAGCCGCGTTGCAGGCGGTTGCAGCGGGGCTGACAGCCAAGAACAGCATCCAAGCCAGTATTTTTGCGGCCGACCTGCGGCAGCCGGACGCCGCAAGTGCAGCAGTATCCGCGGCAGTTGCACGGTTCGGAAGGCTCGACTTGCTGGTTAACAATGCCGGTGCCACCAAGCGAGCCGACTTCTTTGCCTTGACCGAAGATGACTGGATGGACGGCTTTGCCCTCAAGTTCCACGGTTATGTGCGTATGACCAGGGCAGCTTGGCCTCACTTGCGTACGACAAGTGGCAGCATCGTCAACATTGTCGGTATCGGGTCCAGAGCGGGATCGGCGGAGTTCACTATCGGCGGTTCCGTCAACGTCGCGTTACTCAACTTTACCAAGGCAATGGCTGACGTCGGCATAAATCACGGCGTGCGCGTCAATGCTATTAATCCCGGTCTGATCGCGACAGACCGTTTCAACCGGAACGTGGCACGTGTCATGGAAGAGCGATCGCTGGACCGTGAGGCGGTGGTGCGCCTTCTGCTGGCATCGCACGGCACAACCCGGGTCGGCCGCCCGGAAGAAATCGGCTCGCTTGTTGCTTATCTGGCGTCCACCAAGGCGGACTTCATCCAAGGGTCCATTATCGACGTGGATGGTGGTGCAACCCGATCGCTGTAAGCAACAATCCCGTGCAGATGGAGGAAATGTCATGTTGTCGGCTGGTAAAGCCATCTCTACCACCATTGCATCCTACGTTGTCGGCACGAAAGGCGCGGAGCTGCCCGCTTCGGTCCGGCAGGAAGCATTGCGCTCATTCTTCAATTTCGTTGGATGCACCTTGGGCGGAGCGCATCACCCCGGCGTGACACTGACGTTACAAGCGCTGCAGCCCTTTGCTGGAGCCGGGCAGGCAACATTACTCGGCCGCGGGCGGCGTTCCGACGCACTGAATGCGGCCCTGATCAACTGTCTCGCCTCCAGTATCTACAGCTACGATGACACGCATGAGCAGGCAGTGGTGCACCCAAGCGGGCCGGTAGCGTCCGCCGTCCTGGCGCTGGCGGAGGTGGAACCAGTAACAGGCAGCGATCTGCTGGCAGCGTTTGCCCTTGGCGTTGAGATGGAGTGCCGGTTGTGTAAAGCGTTGACGGTTCCGCCCGCGAGGGGCTCGATGGCGTGGTCCGGCACTGGCATCACCGGTGGCTTTGGCGCCGTGATCGCAGCCGCGCGGCTGCTCGGCCTGGATCTGCCGACGACGCGGACCGCGATCGGCATTGCACTGTCGCAGGCGGCGGGCTTCCGGGCGCTGCATGGCAGCCTTTGCACGCCGATGATGCCGGCCCAGGCGGCGCAGACCGGACTACGGGCGGCGTTTCTGGCGCGGGCAGGATTTACCAGTTCGTCAGCGCCACTCGAGGGCCGCTACGGCTTCCTGAGCGTGTACTGTGAGGAACCGGACCTGGACGCGCTGACCGGTGACCTGGGCACGCGATTTGAAATCCTGCGCAATACTTATAAGCCTTACCCGTGCGGGATCGTCATCCATCCGATCATTGATGCCTGTCTGGAGTTGCGTCGGCGGCATACGCCTGCGCCGGAGGATATCGTCTCGGTGGCGATTCAGGCGTCACCCGGTGCTATGGCGCTGTGCAACAACCGCAACCCGAAGGATGAGATGCAGGCGCATGTGAGCCTGCACCACTGGACCGCCGTCTGCTTCATTCGCGGCACAGCACGCATCCAGGATATGGACACCGAGACGGCAGTGAAGGACCCGGCACTGATGGCGTTCCAGGACAAGGTGAACGCGACGCTCGATTCGTCGTTGGCCTCGGATGCGGCGGTGGTCACGATCACGCTGCGCGATGGGCGGGCCTACACAAGCCGGATCGACCATGGCATCGGCAGCGCGACACGGCCGATGACGAATGCGGAGTTGGAGGAGAAGTTCGCCGCCATGGCCGTACCGGTGCTCGGTGAGCAACGGACACGGACGCTGATGCAGCACTGCTGGGACTTGGCGGTGCTGCCGGACGCCGCCGAGGTGGCGCGCCTTGCTGGCTAGTGGACTCGCCGATGGGCGACTGGCCGGGTTGGACCGTCTGCGAGACGGGCGCCGGTTCGTTACGGCCTAGTACGGTGACGGCAGGCCCGCGTGTGAGGGCGATGCAAATGGCGACAAGGCTGAGGCAACCGCTTAGCACGGATGCTATTCCGGGTGCGGTCTGGCGATGCACGGATCGGCCTTCACTTCCCGCGGGCAGTAGCATGAAGTTGCCGTTATGGAAGCGAGAGCCGGCGGCCTGTCCGCCGTACAGTCGTTGCCTGTCCCTGAGGAACTGGCGACGCCAAGCCATGAAGCCACGCTATGGCGTGCGATCTTGGTGCAGCCACCGCGCATGAAGGCGCCGAAATCGAGTGCCGTGCGGATGCGCCGGCGGTTCATGACGGGCTGCTGGAACGAATTTCGCGTGATCTGGCCGATCCTGTCCGGACTGGCGTTCGTGCAACTTGCATTGGGTCTGTTGGTCGGCGTGCTTGAGGAATGGTCATTAGGCGAGTCGCTGTATTTCAGCGCGATTACCGGGTTGACGATCGGTTATGGCGACATCGTGCCGCTACGCTTCATTGCCCGCCTGCTGGCCATCTGCATCGGCTTCATCGGCATCCTGACGACCGGGCTGGTAGCCGCAATCGGCGTACGCGCGTTGCAGCAGGCAACCGAGGAACCTGATGCCGCACAGCCCGCGGACGTATGTCGCCCCAGCGCCGAGTAATTGCCGCCGCAACAGTCCCTGTCGGCCAAGAAATGCTGTATTGTGCAACGGCTCTGGGCTGGTCTATGATTCCGGAACGAACCGCCGGGCATGTGACTCCTGCGCAAGCTGATTAACGCGGCTCGCTGGATAGTGTTGTGCAGTGCAGGATTGATTTCCGTACTCCGAGCCGACGTCGTGTGATGCAAATGCACCGGCACCTCTGACTCTTGGGATAGGCATCAAGATGGCACTGCTTGGCGCAATCTTCGACGTTGATGGCGTTCTTGTCGCCTCCCCGCACGAGCAGGCCTGGCGCGAAGCCATCGCCGGCTTCGCCGATCCCGCCCGCTTTACCACGGCATTCTACCAAGCCTACGTGGCTGGGCGGCCACGCTTCGAAGGCGCCCGCGCCGCGCTGGAGCAACTTGGCGTGCCCGACGCCGCGGCACAGTCGATCATCTACGCCGACCGCAAGCAGGCGCTGATCGAGCGACTGATCACTGAGCGCCGGTTCGATTCGTTTCCCGACGCGGTGCGTCTTGCCGCTGCGCTGCACGCGGCCGGCCTGAAGCTGGCGCTGGCGTCGTCGTCAAAGAACGCGCGCGCCATGCTGTCCCATCTGAGTACGCCGGACGGACGTCCGCTGCTGTCGATCTTTGACGCCGACCTCAGCGGCGTCGACGTGCCGCGGGGCAAGCCGGACCCGGCGCTGTTCCTGCTCGCGGCGAAGGCGCTGGACGTTCAGCCCGAGGCCTGCGTGGTGATCGAGGACGCGCCGGCCGGTATCCTGGCTGCCAAGGCGGGCGGCATGGCCGGTCTCGGTATCGCCCGCCTCGATGACGAAGCCTTGCTGAACGGTGCCCATGCCGATCTGGTCGTCACCAGCCTCGACCAGGTCGATATTCCAGCCCTGGTCAACGGCGTTCTGCGCAGACCCACGACGGAGACATCCCCAAATGCCTGATGCGTTGGCGCCGACTTCGGACCCTGCGTGGCTCGTCCGCCATGATGGCTACAACATCGTGACCGAGAGCGCCGTGGAGTCGCGGCTCGCACTGAGCAACGGGTTCATGGGCATGCGGGCCTCCCGCGCCGTCAGCCGTGGCCCAACCTGGGCCGGCTGGCTTGGCTTTATCCGCTGGGCGTCCTGGCCGCGCTGCTACATCGCCGGCCTGTTCGACACGCCTAACACCGATCCGCCCGTCCCCGCGCTGGTGCCGGTCGCCGACTGGTCGCGCGTGCGCATCACCCTGGATGGCGAGCCACTGCTGGCGCGCGAGGGTCAGGTCTTGGCCTCCTACCGCACGCTCGATATGCGGCGTGGCGTGCTGCTGTCAGGCTGGACACATCGTACGCCGGCCGGGATCACTGTCACCGGCACTGAAATGCGCGTCCTGTCCCAGGCCGACCGAGCGCTCGGCCTGCAGGTCCTGCGCATGTCCCTGGATCGCGATGGAGTGGACGTCCACATTGAGGCCAGTTTCTCCATGGCCGGCGTCGGCATGGAGCCGGCCAGGCTGGAGCCTGACCTCGGCGCCTGGCATACCGAGGGTAACTACAAGAGTGTGGCAATGGCCTGCGCCCCGACGCTGCGAATCGGCGATACGGTGGTGCAACCGGCCCGTCCGTTCCCGCTACGCTGGACCTGGTACATGCGCTCGCAGGCTGATCAGGTGGCGGAACTCGACCGTATCGTTGCGGTGTCACGCGGCGATTCGCCAATGTCTGACCCGGCGCCGGAAGCCTCCGACGCCCTGTCGCGCGGCCGCTCCGTTGGCTGGCGCGCCATTCTCGCGGCGCACGAAGCGGCCTGGCAGGATCGCTGGGCGGCGGGCGGCATTGAACTGGATGGCGATGACGACCTGCAGCGTGCGCTGAACTTTGCCGTCTTCCACCTCACCGGTGCTGCCAATCCGGATGATGAACGCGTGTCGGTCGGCGCGAGGGCGCTGACCGGCGACGCCTATTTCGGCCATGTTTTCTGGGACACCGAAGTCTATCTGCTACCCTTCTATACCGCGGTGTGGCCCGAGGCGGCACGCGCAATGCTGATGTACCGCTATCACACGCTGCCCGGCGCTCGGGCCAAGGCGACGGGGATCGGCTGCAAAGGTGCGCTCTATGCCTGGGAATCGGCCGATACCGGCATGGAGACAACGCCGGACCACGTCGTAGGGCCGGACGGTAAGCTGATCGAGGTGCTCACCGGTAAGATGGAGCAGCACATCGCGTCTGATGTCGCCTACGCCGTCTGGTGCTACTGGCGCGCCACCGGGGATGACGACTTCTTCCTGTCCGCTGGCGCCGAGATCATCCTGGAGACCGCCCGGTTCTGGGCGTCCAGAGCGGTGCTGGAAGCTGATGGCAGGCGGCACATTCGCCACGTCATCGGTCCCGACGAGTATCATGAGGACGTCGACGACAGCGCCTTCACCAACGTCATGGCGCGTTGGAACATCGAGCGCGCTCTGGAATGCGTCGACCGGTTGCGCGCGCGCTGGCCGGACCAGGCGGCGGCGCTGACAAAAAAGCTGGATCTGTCAGAGGCAGAACTGGCGGACTGGCGGGATGCGGCAACACGCATTGTCACCGGGCTCGATCCTGCAACCGGGCTGTACGAGGAGTTCGAGGGCTTCCACAAGCTGGAATACGTTGACCTTGCCGCGTATGCCGACCGGACGATGCCGATCGACGTGGTCATCGGGCGGGAACGGACGCAACGCACGCAGCTGGTCAAGCAGGCTGATGTTGTTGCATTGATCGCACTGCTACCGGAGGCGTTTCCGGACGGAACGGCGGAGACCAATTTCCGCCATTACGAGCCACGCTGTGCGCATGGCAGTTCGCTCAGCGCCGGCCTGCATGCCCTGGTTGCGGCGCGCCTGGGGGATAAGGACATGGCGCTTCGCTTCCTGCGCCAGGCGGCGAAGGCCGACTTGATCGACAATCCGGCCACCGCCGGCGGGATCCGCATCGCCGGGCTTGGCGCGGCATGGCAGGCCGTCGTCCTCGGCTTCGCCGGTCTTGACCTGGCTTCGGACATCCCTGCGCTGTCGCCGAAGCTGCCGCCAGAGTGGCGGCGTCTGGCGTTTCGCGTGCAGTGGCGCGGGCGGCGCATTGCACTCGCCATGAACGGCAGCGCGGTGCAGGCCACGCTGGAAGCCGGCGAGCCGATGCCGCTGCGGATCGGTAGCACCGTCCACACATTGCAGCCGGGTGCCACGGTCCAGGCAGCGGCTTGATCCACAGAGCCGCCGGTTGCGGCTTCCCTTGGCTTGGTGCACGCCTCTGACGCCATATTTGCCGGAGCCAGGGAGCGCCAGATGCCGACACGCCGCAGCCTCTATGGCCTGGATGGTGTCAACTTCTTTGTGGCGGCGATTCAGACCGGCTTCGGCGTCTTTGTCACCGTGCATCTGGTCAGCCAGCATTGGCCGGTGCAGGCAATTGGGCTCGCGCTGACGATCGGCACGCTCAGCAGCCTGGTCAGCCAGATGCCAGCCGGGGCCTTTATCGACAGTCTGACCGACAAGCGCCGGGCGGTGCGGCTGGGTGTTGTCGGCATCGGTCTTGCCGCGCTGATGCTGGCCCTGTCCTCGGCGCGACCGGTGGTTTTCTGCGCACAGGCGTTGCAGGGGGTGTCGAGTTCGCTGATTGGACCCGGCATCGCCTCCATCAGCATGGCGCTGGTCGGGCGGGCCGGGTTCAGCGAACGCATTGGCCGCAATGCCCGGTTCGCTTCCATCGGCAACGGCCTCACGGCCGGCGTAATGGGCTTCGCGGGCTCGTTCTTCCTGCCCGAAGCGGTGTTTCTGGTTGCCGCGGCCTTGACGGTGCCGGCGCTGCTGGCGCTGCACCTTATCGAGCGGCATGCGCCCGGATATCTGGATGATGCCAACGCGATCGCAGATGGCGGCGAGCCGCCTGCGGTAAAGCCGTCATGGGCCGGGATCAGGGCGCTGTTCCTCGACCGGCGCCTGGCGGTCTTTGCCGGCAGCATCGTCCTGTTCTTTGCGGCCAGCGCAGCCATGCTGCAGGGCGTGACGGGACAGGCCTCGCAACGACATCCGGAACTCGCCACGCTGGTGGTAGCCGCGACGATCCTGTTACCGCAGGTGATCGTGGCGTTGCTGGCGCCGTGGGCCGGCCGTTCTGCCGACCGTTCCGGCCGCAGGCCTTTGCTACTGCTGTGCTGGGCGCTCGTGCCGGTCCAGGGGGTGCTGTATGCGACTGCCCCGGGACCCTACACGCTCGTGCTGGGCCAGTTGTTGAACGGGGTCAGTAGCGCGATCTTCGGTGTCACCATGACGCTCGTCGCTGCCGATCTGACCCGCGGCAAGGGCCAGTTCAACCTGGCGCTCGGTGCGCTGGGCGTGGCAATCGCAGTGGGCGCCTCCTGCAGCACGCTGTTTGCCGGGCTGGTTGCAGCTTGGTTCGGTGCAACCGTTACCTACCTGGGGCTGACACTTACAGGCATCGCAGGGCTGCTGCTGCTTTGGGCCGCAATGCCGGAGACGCGTGCGGTGGCCGTGGAGGAGGCGGTCGAATAGGCGCGCCGGTCGGCTTCCGAACGGCTTTTGGACCTATCAGCCGATCGAGCTACGTCGCCATGCTTGAATCAATAACCACCATCAGTGTCCCGGCCAGCGGTGACGGCTGCCGGCCCGGCAGCAGCACGGCAGCGAAACGAAGATCCGACACCGCCGCCTGCTCATAATCCGCATCCAGCACGCCATGCGTATCGAGGAAGCGGTTCATCGATGCGGGAATGCGCACGCAGCCTTTCGAGGCGGTCCGGCCGAGACGCTGCTCCAGATAATCGGGGTCGGTCGCATGCAGCAACAACCGGATCTCGGCCTCGGCATGCTCACCCCAGCCTTGCTGCGTCGTCTGCCAGCCGAAATCCCACACCCGCATGCCCTTCAGGCCAAGGCCGCGGATATGGTTTTCGTTGAACGTCCCCAAGGCGCGATAGTCAAGGATGTCGGTCGTGTGCGGGAAGACACCAACCGGTGTGATGAAGTAGCCATGCCGCTCGGCCTGCCCGGTAGAGACCTTGCTGCCGCCAATCACATACCAAGGCAGGCTGCCGGGCTGCGCGACGATGAGCCGCAGCTCCTGCACACGTGGCGCGCGGTCAATCACCACCAGTAATTGCGAATGCTCGATGCGCACTGCCGCACCAGAAAGCCGTGCCCTGGCAAGGCTGATCCAGTCTGTGTCGGAAATTGCCGATCGCGTCACGCGCTGCGGCACCTCCTGGACGAAAGCCGCACGCAGGCGGCCGATTTCGGCATTGACGTCGGCTGGTAATGGTTGAGGTAGCGCAGCAGCCTGCGTCGAGACGGCAACGTCACCGGGCGGCGCAGCATCCTGTCGTGTGGTCGCCTGTGGCGCCGGCGCAGGGACCATGGCGGTGGGGACCGCATTTGGTTGCGACTGCGCGCATCCGGCACACAGCAGCAAAAGGACTGCGGAAAAGCAGCAACTGCGGTGCAACGAAATCTCTCCCGTGAATGCACCAGATATGCCATGCATTGACCGCTCGCGGTCTGATCCGGATCAAGCTCTCGCCCGCGGCCCGACAGCGCGCGAGGACATGGCATGCGATCCTGGCAAGTTCTTTTCACAGCACGCTTCATCACCCTGACGCTGGCCGGCGCAGCCACGCTGGGCAGCCTCGCAATCGCATTGCTTTCGGCCTCGGCCTGGTGGCTGCCGGCCATTATGGTCTTCGGCGCCGTAACGCTGCTGGGCATCTACGATCTGCTGCAGCCTCGCCACGCGGTTCTGCGCGCCTATCCGATTGCCGCGCATCTACGCTTCCTGCTCGAGACCGTGCGGCCGGAGATGCGGCAGTATTTCTTCGAGGATGAGAAGCACGGCACGCCATTCAGCCGCGACCGCCGTGCCGTGGTGTATCAGCGTGCCAAGGGCGAGCTCGATAAGCGACCGTTTGGCACGCAATATGAAGCCTATGCGCCAGGCTTCGAGTGGTTGCACCACTCGATCGCGGCGCGGCCGGTGCCCGATGCCGATTTCCGCGTCACCATCGGCGGTCCGGGCTGCACGCAGCCCTATATTGCCTCGATCTTCAATATTTCGGCCATGAGTTTTGGCGCTCTCAGCCCGAACGCCATCCGGGCGCTGAACCAGGGCGCAAAGCGCGGCGGCTTCGCGCACGATACAGGTGAGGGTGGTCTCAGTCGCTACCATCTGGAGGCAGGCGGCGATATCATCTGGGAAATTGGGTCCGGCTATTTCGGCGCCCGCACGCCAGATGGGCGGTTCTCGGCGGAGCATTTCGCCGCCAACGCTGCGCATCCGCAGGTCAGGATGGTGGAGCTGAAGCTCAGCCAGGGCGCTAAGCCAGGCCATGGCGGGGTGCTGCCGGCGGCGAAGGTCAGCGCCGAAATCGCCGCCACGCGCGGCATACCGATCGGGCGTGATTGTGTGTCGCCATCATCGCATTCGGCATTTTCGACGCCGATCGGCCTGCTGCAGTTCGTCGCCGACATGCGCCGCCTGGCGGGCGGTAAGCCAGCCGGCTTCAAGTTGTGCGTCGGCCATCGGTGGGAGTTCCTGGCGATCTGCAAGGCGATGCTGGAGACCGGGCTGTATCCGGACTTCATCGTCATTGACGGCAGCGAGGGCGGCACCGGCGCGGCGCCGCTGGAGTTCATGGACCATGTCGGCACGCCACTGCGGGAGGGGTTGAATTTCGTCCACAGTGCGCTGATCGGCATCGGCGCGCGGGACCGCATCCGCCTGGGCGCCGCCGGCCGGATCATCACCGGCTTCGACATTGCTCGCGCGATGGCGCTTGGCGCCGACTGGTGCAACGCCGCCCGCGGCTTCATGTTCGCCGTCGGCTGCATTCAGTCGCAAGCCTGCCACACCGATCGCTGCCCAACCGGCGTGGCAACGCAGGATCCAACGCGCCAGCGCGCCCTGGTCGTCGCCGACAAGGCGCCGCGGGTGCACAACTTCCACGCCAATACGCTGGAGGCACTGGCCGAACTGGTTGCCGCTGCCGGGTTGGATCATCCGGCGCAGCTTCGGCCGGAGCACGTTTTCCGCCGCGTTACGGCGCAGGATGTTGCAAGCTTCGCGGCGCTGTATCCGACGCTGCAGCCTGGCGAACTGCTGGACGGGACGACGGACGAACGCTTCCGCGATGCCTGGGCGATGGCGCGGCCGGACAGCTTCGCGCCAGGCACAGGTGTGTTTGAGGCTGCCTGAGGGCGCGCCGGCTACAGTTGGTATGGGCCACCACGCTCGATGGCGCGGTGGTAGGCTGGGCGGGCGTGAATGCGCTCCAGGAATGCCATTAGCCGGGGGTGCCGCTGGTCCAGGCCGGCCCGAGCGGCAGCTCCCTCCAGCGCAAAGCTCATTTGGATGTCGGCGGCGGTCATCTCGGAGCCGCCGGCGAACCAGTCACGGTTATCAAGTTCGGCTTCCAGGTAATCGTAGTGCCGGTCGAGTTGCGGTTGGATGAACTGTCCCTTCATGCGGCGCGCCAGCCCGCGCGTCAGCGGTCGTATCAAAAACGGCACACGCGCGGTCTCGATCTGGTCGAAGATCACGCGCAGCAGCAGCACAGGCATCGCGGACCCTTCCGCGTAGTGCATCCAGTAGAGGTAGCGCGTGTGCTCCGCCGACCTTGCTGCCGGCACCAGGCGGCCCTTGCCGTATTTTCCCAGGATATACTCAATGATGGCGCCCGACTCGGCCAGCGTCAGGTCACCCTCCTGGATGATCGGCAGCTTGCCCAGTGGGTGGATTTTGGTGATGTCCGGCGGTGCGAGGTTCGTCACCGGGTCGCGGAAGTGCTTCACCACTTCGTACTCCACGCCGAGTTCCTCCAGTAGCCACAGAATGCGCTGCGAGCGGGAGTGATTGAGGTGGTGGACAACGATCATGGTCGGCTTCGGCGCAGTTCATGCCGCCGCAAGGCGGTGCGCGCTGTTTGCCATACCACCGGGTAGGAGAACAGCGCCGCCACGATGCCTGCCTGTTGATCAGATGGCGGCCGTCGCTTGCGATCGCCCGCACGCCGGCGGGCGATGACGCGAAGGAAAAGGCGGCCGCCCGATCAGGGTCGGTTACTTACAGTTCGGACCAATCTTCACGTCATTGAACCGTTCGTCCCCCGCCGGCATGTACGCCTCCAGATCGAGAATGCAGCCCGGCTTGTAGGCGTATACCGTCGCCCGTGTGATCGTCGGGATATTCCCAACCTGCTCGGAAATTTCGCGCGACAGTTCCAGCATCGTCTCCAGACGCTTCGGGTCGGTGGACTTCAGGATCCGAGCCTTCTGCAGTAGCGCGTCAATTTTCGGGCTGGCAGCGCCGCCGGGGTTCACGCCGCCGCCGGTGCCGACGATCTGCATCAGCCCTTCGACCGCGTCGCCACGGCCACCGTTGCGCCCGATCATCATGTCGCCGCGTGGTGTCGGCCGGGCGAACTGCGTGTATTGCGATACGTCGATCACGTCGAACTTCAGCTTCACGCCGACATCCGCCCACATGCCCTGCAACGCCTCGGCCAACTGCCGGTACTCGGTCGTGTTCAGCAGCAGTAGCGTGATCTCGGCGTTGTTCTTATAGCCTGCCTCGGCCAGCAGGGCGCGCGCCTTGGCCGGGTCGTATGGATACCTTGTGTCGAGTTCCTTGATGTAGAACGGCGAGCTTGGCGCCCAAAGCTGGCCAGTGGGTTTGGAACTGCCGAAGCCGATCGCATCCGCCAGCGCCTCCCGGTCCAGCGCGTACATCAGCGCCTGCCGCACGCGCACATCGCTCAACACCGGCCGCGAAACGTTCAGGTAGATGTCCCACAGCGCATTCTTCTCGACCATCTGGATGGTCAGGCCGGCGGCCTTGGCGTCAGCGATGGTGCGGGGATCGATCAGCGCGATCGTTGCCTCACCGGAGCGCACGGCGTTTAGCCGTGCGCGAGCGTCCGGAACGTAATGATTCTCGAACCCGGCCGGACGCCCCTCCTTGCCGCGCCAATACTCGTCGTACCGCGTCATGATGGTCTTGACGTTGGAATCGAATGATTTCACGCGGTAGGGACCGGCGCCGATCGGCTTCATCGTAGCGCCGAACACCGGATCGCCGTTCGGCAGTGGTTCCAGTGCCGCGGGGCTGACCATCATGCCGCTGTTGTAGGCCAGGCGGAACTCGATCTGGCCGCTGGGCTGGCGCAGCTTCAGCTTCACGGTGTCATCGCCGACAGTTTCAATCGTGCCGATCTGCTGGAACGTATCCGCCAGCGTATTACCGGCGCGCTTGCCCAGCGCCGTGGACCGCTCAAAATTGCGCTTCACCGCGGCAGCGTCCAGCTTGGCGCCATCGTGAAAGGTCACGCCCTTGCGGATCTTCAGCGTGATCTCAGTCAGGTCGTCGTTGATCGTCCAGGACTCCGCCAGGCCAGGCGTGAGGTTTCCGGCCTGATCGAAGCGGATCAGCGTATCATAGATCGCCAACAAAGATTCATGCGAGTAGCTGCTGCCGTTTTGCGGCTCTGCCGGATCAAGCGTCGCGTTGCCCGAGGAATCGTAATAGATCAGCGTCGCATCGGTATTGTACTTGGGCCCGGCCCCCTGAGCCGGGGCCTGCGATGCCAGTGCCAGTGCGCCCGCGACCAGCATGGCTGCGGCGGAACGTATCTTCATGCGTCTGTCTCCCTGTATGGGCGGCCGCTTTGGCTGGGCCGTTCCCGTCGTAACACCTATCGCGAAGCTGCCATCGCCGCCTGCGGCACCTCCCCCGGCCTGTTCGTCAGCAGCGTCTGTACAGATCGGCCGCGTAGCCGGGGCCCGTGGGCGTGCAGATGGCAAGCGGCGGTGCCGCCGCCCTCGATCGGCGCCGGCGGCGGCTTCTCCTGCGCGCAGATCTCCATGGCGAACGGGCACCGTGTCCGGAACCGGCAGCCGCTGGGCGGCCGCATCAGGCTGGGCAGGTCGCCGCGCAGGATCAGGCGCGTGGCGCTGCGTTGCCGTACCGGGTCGGGAAACGGTATCGCCGAGATCAGCGCCATCGAGTACGGATGCCCCGGCGAGTCGTAGACGCGCCCGCTCGGACCCTCCTCGACAATCTCGCCGAGATACATTACCGCAACGCGCGGACTCATGAGCCGAACAACGGCCAGGTCGTGCGCCACCAGCAAGAACGCGGTGCCGGACTTGTCCTGGATCGCCTTCAGCAGGTTCAGGATCTGGCTCTGGGTCGAAACGTCCAGCGCGCTCACCGGTTCGTCCAGCACGACCAGTTCCGGATGCAGGATCATGGCCCGCGCGATGGCTATGCGCTGTCGCTGTCCGCCGGAGAACTCATGCGGGTAGCGCGCTGCGTAGCCAGCGTGCAGTCCCACCGCTCGCAGAATCTCGGCCACCGCGTTCTGCCGGTCGGATTTCGACATGTTGGCGTGGATCTGCAACGGCTCTTCCAGCAACTGCGCGATCGTCATCGACGGGTTCAGCGATGAGTATGGGTCCTGGAAGACGATCTGCATCCGCCGCCGCAACGCCCGGAGGCCGGAAGCCGGAAGTTTCGTTACATCGGTGTCGCCGAGCCGCACAGTGCCGGAGTGGGGTGTGACCAGGCGGAGGATGGCCATGCCGGTAGTGGACTTGCCGCTGCCGGACTCGCCGACCAGTCCAAGCGTTTCGCCGGCATCGATATGCAACGACACATCGCTGGCCGCGTGCAGCCAGCGCTGAGCTCCGAGGAACGTGGATCCGACCGGGTATTTGACGTTCAGGTCCCGGACCTGCAGGCAAGGCTTGCTCATGACATCACCGGCACGGAACGTTCTGTCGCGGCCTGCCCTAGCGTGGCGCGCAGCTCCGCTGCTCTGGCGCACCGGACAAAGCCGTGGTCATCGGGCATCAACGGCACCGGGGCATCTGCGCAGACCTCTGGCTTGCAGAAGGTGCAGCGCGGGTGGAAGCGGCAGCCCTGCGGCCATGCATAGGCCTGCGCCACGACGCCAGGGATGGCAATCGGTGCGTGGCCCCGATCCAGCGCGACCTGCGGCATCGCCTCCAGGAGGCCGGCGGTGTAGGGGTGTCGCGGACTGCGGAACAACTCGTCGACCGGGGCGGACTCCACCACCTGCGCGCCGTACATCACCACGACGCTGCGGGCGATTTCCGCCACCACGCCAAGGTCGTGGGTGATGAACAGCACCGACATGCCGGACTCGCGCTGCAGTTCTTCCAGCACTTCCAGGATGCGCGCCTGAATGGTCACGTCCAGCGCGGTCGTCGGTTCGTCCGCGATCAACAGTTTTGGGTCGCAGGCAATCGCCATGGCGATCATCACGCGCTGCCGCATGCCTCCCGAAAACTGGTGAGGATAGTCACCCGCCCTGGTGGCCGCCGAGGCAATGTGCACGCGGTCCATGACCTCCACCGCCCGCTTCCACGCGTCACGGCGCGACACGTTGCGGTGCCGGCGCACCACCTCCGCGATCTGATCGCCGACGGTGTAGGCTGGGTTGAGGCTGGTCATCGGCTCCTGGAAGATAAAGCCGATGGAATCGCCGCGGATGCGGTTGAGCTGGCGGCTGGACATGCCGACGAGCTCCTGACCCTCAAACTTCACGCTGCCTCCGCTGACCCGTCCGCCTTTCGGCTGCACCAGGCCAACGGCCGCCTGCATCGTTACGCTCTTGCCGGATCCGGACTCGCCGACGATGCAGACGATGTCGTTGCGTCCGACACTTAATGAGACGTGGTCCACGACCGTCAGCAGGCCGTTGGGGGAAGGGAACTGCACGACGAGGTCACGGATTTCAAGCAGCTTGTCGCCGCCGCCAGGGGGGGAACCGGTCTGGTCCATGGCTCAGTCTCCTGCGCGTCGCATGCGGCCGACGGAATCGCGGATGCCGTCGCCGACCAGATTGAAACAGAGCACCGTGATCGAAATGACCAGTCCTGCGGCGATGGTCGGCACCGGGGAGCGCTGCATGAACGGGAAGGCCGCACCAAGGATCGAGCCCCAGCTTGCCTCGGGCGGCTGTACGCCCAGGCCGAGGAAGCTTAGCCCTGCTTCTGCCAGCAACGCTTGGCCCATCAGCACGGTTGCCTGTACGACCAGCGGCCCGGTCACGTTTGGCAGGACATGCCGCGTGATAATGCGTGCGTCGCTGCAGCCTGTGGCGCGGGCAGCGTTGATGTAGACCTCCTGTCGCACTGAAAGCGTGCTGCCGCGCACGACGCGCATCACGCGCGGCGCATAAACCAGCCCGATCGCCGTCATCGCATTCGTCAGGCTCGGCCCGACCATACCAACGATCACGACAGCCAGGATGAGCGCCGGGAAGCTCATCAGAGCGTCGTTCAGGCGCATGATGACCATGTCCACCCAACCACCGAGGTAGCCGGCAATCAGGCCCAGCGGCAGACCCAGGCCCAGGGCAATCACCACTGCCTGTACGCTGGCGATCAGCGACAAGCGGCTGGCAAAGATCAGTCGGCTGAGTACGTCGCGGCCCAGGTCATCCGAACCCAGCAAGTAGGTTGCGTTCGGTGGCTTCATAATGGCGCGGAGCGAACTCTTGGCCGGATCGTGCGGCGCCAGGTATGGCGCGAAGATCGCCACCAGGGTGATCAGCAGCAGGATAATCAGGGAGATCATCGCCGTGCGGTTGCGCATGAACCGCTTGACGAAGCCGCTGGGCGGCGGCAGCGCGACGGCGGCCGACTGCATGGTCGTTGCGCTCATGATTGACGCACCTTTGGATCGAAGTAGCCGTAGGACATGTCCACCAGCAGATTGACGAACAGCACCACAACGGCGGTGATGAGCGCGACTCCCAGCAGCACGGGCAGGTCACGCAGAAAGACGGCCCTGACCGCGAGCGACCCGACACCGTTCATGGCGAATATCTGCTCGACGATGACGGCGCCGCCAAGCAGGCGGCGGATCTGCAGGCCGAGCACCGTGACGATCGGGATGGCGGCGTTCTTCAGCCCGTGCTTGACGATGATCGACAGGCTGGACAGGCCCTTGGCACGTGCCGTCTGGATGTAGTCGCGCGACAGGATATCGATCATTGCGCCGCGCACCTGCCGCGCCAGTTCGGCGGCGAGGCCGACCCCCAGGGTGAAGCAGGGCAGGATCAGGCGGCGCACAAACTCCACGGGGTCTTCGGCGAATGGCACGTAGCCGGTGGCCGGCAGCAATCCCATGTTGAGCGCCACGACCAGCACCAGCAGCAGACCAATGAAGAATTCCGGTGCGGCAATTCCCATTGAGGTCGTGATGATGATCAACCGATCCGCCCAGGAGTTGCGGTAGAGCGCCGCGAGAACGCCTAGCGGCACGGCGATGCCGATACCGATCAGTGTTGAGCCCGCGGTCAGCGACAGCGTGATCGGCAGGCGGTCGAAGATTAGCGACGTCACCGGCCGGCCACTGGTGAAGGAGGTGCCGAGGTCGCCGACCACCACGCCGTTCAGCCAGGTCCAGAACTGCACCAGGAACGGCTTATCAAGGCCGAGGCGTACACGCGCAGCCTCGATCGCCTCGGCTGTGGCGTTGTCGCCCGCCACCACCGCCGCCGGGTCACCCGGCGTCAGGTGTATCAACAGGAAAGTGATCAGGCCGACCAGCACCAGGATCGGGATCGCGCTGAGAATGCGGCGGAGAAGATAAAGGAGTGTGTTCATGATGCGGCAATCATTACTTGCAGCCCATGCCGACACGTGTGTCGTTCATGCGGTCATTGCCGGTGGGCAGGTAGGCGGGCAGGTTGGTGACGCAGCCCGGCTTGTAGGCGTAGACGTTCGACCGGGTCATCAGCGTCATATGCGCGACCTGTTCGGTGGCGACGCGGGAGAGCTTGTGGATCACCTCGGCCCGCTTCGGGTCTGATGGCGCCATGGCGCGGGCCTGATCGATCAGCGTATCGATTTCCGGTACCACCGCGCCCCATGGATTAGCCTTGCCACTGATAAACTCCTGGAACGTCATCAGCGGATCAGGGCGGCCTCCCCAGCGCACCATCAGTACGTCGCCGCGCCCTGGTGCCGGGCGGCGGAACAGCGTGTATTGCGAGACGTCGACCGTATCGAATTTCACCCGGATGCCGACTTCCTGCAGCATCGACTGCACGGCCTCACCCATTGTCTTGTATTCGGTGGTGTTCAACAGCAGCCAGCTTATGTCGACGCCCTTCGGATAGCCGGCTTCGGCCACCAGCTTACGAGCCTTATCCGGATCGTAGGGGAACAGTTTCTCCAACGCCGGGTCGAACCAGGGCGAGGACTGGGCGAAGAACTGAACGGTTGGTTTCGATGCGCCGTAGCCGAGGGCGTCAGCCAATGCTTCGCGATCGATCGCGTGCATCATCGCCTGGCGCAGTTTCAACTTGCCGACCGTTTCATGGCTGGTGTTGAGACCGATCTCCCAGGTGCTGTTCTTTTCGTTGATCTGGACGGCAAATCCGGCGTCCTTGGCCTCGGCGATCTGCCGTGGCTCAATCAGCGCAAGGTTGGCCTGGCCTGACCGGAGCGCGTTCAGGCGGGCGCGCGCATCCGAAACGAAATTGTGCTCGAATCCGGCCGGACGGCCCTCGATGCCTTCCCAATAAGCGTCGTTACGGCGGGTTTGCGTGCGGACATTGGAGTCGAAGCCGGTGACGCGATACGGGCCGGTGCCAATCGGCTTTAGCGTTGCGCCAAACGCTGTGTCAGACAGCACGGCGGGGCTGATCATCATGCCGGCCTGCGTACCGAACAGGTACGGCATCTGTCCGCTGCGTGCCTTCAGCTTGACCCGGACTGTGCTGTCGTCGACGACTTCGTAGCCGGCGACCTGCGTAAAGGTTTCGATGGTCACGCCGCCGGCTTTGGGGCCGAGAGCCATCGAACGCTCAAAATTCTTCGCTACTGCGGCGGCATTGAACGGCGTGCCGTCGTGGAAGGTGACCCCCTTGCGCAGGGTGAAGGTGATCTCCGTCAGGTCTTCGTTGTAGTGCCAGGACTCGGCGAGGCCGGGCTTGGGCTCACCGTCTGGAGCCAGGCGGACCAGCGAGTCGTAGATCGCCATCAGCACGCCCTGGGCGAAGCTGCTGTTATTCTGCGGCTCCTGCGGGTCCAGCGTCTGGTTGCTGACGGCATCGAAATAGATCAGCGTCGCGTTCGGGTCCGGCGCCTTGTCGGCGGCGCGAGCGGGTAGGGCGGCGGCGAGGGTCAGCGCGGTGGCGGCGAGCAGGTGGCGGAGCGGGCTCCCGGCCGCTGGTTCAACGTCAGGGCGGGCGAAGGCCCGCCATCCACGCCTTTGCCGCACGGTTTGGTATTCCCGACCTGGGGACGCATCGCAAGCCGTGGATGGCGGGCCTTCGCCCGCCATGACGGTGTGAACGTTTGCGCCCGCAATAAAACGTCTCACTTGCATGCCGCGCTCACCTGCACGTCGTTGAAACGGTCGTCGCCAAACGGCAGGTACGGTTTCAGATTCATAATGCAGCCTTCGCGGAAGGCATAGATGTTGGACCGCGTCATCAACGGCGCGTGCGCCACGTTCTCCACCGCGACGCGCGCGATCTGGCGCAGCACGGGAATGCGCTGCGGGTCGGACGGCAGCATGCCGCGCGCCTTGGCGATAAGCGTATCGATTTCGGGACTGGCGACGCCGACAGGATTGTAGGTTGCACCCGTCGCGATCAGTTCCTGGTACACCTGCAGCGGATCCGCTCGGCCGCCCCATCGTGCCATCAGGTAGTCGCCCCGGTACGGCGGGCGGCGGAACACGTTGAAGTTCGAGGCATCCACAACGTCGAACTTCACCCGGATGTTGGATTCCGCCAGCATCGCCTGCAACGCTTCGCCCAACTGCTTGTATTCAGTCGTGTTGAGCAACAGCTGCGTCAGGTCGATGCCATCCTTGTAGCCGGCTTCGGCGAGCAGCGCCTTCGCCTTCTTCGGATCATACGGGTAGAGCTTTTCCAGCGCCGGATCATAGACCGGCGAGGACTGCGCGAAGAACTGCACCGTTGGCTTGCTGCTGCCAAAACTCAGCGCGTCGGCCAGTGCCTCGCGGTCGATCGCGTGCATGAGGGCTTGCCGCACCTTCAGGTCCTTCAGCGGCGTCTTGCCCAGGTTGATGTAGATATCCCAGACGCCGTTCTTTTCATTCATCTGAATGGCAAGGCCGGCACTCTTGGTTTCTGGCACCTGCCGCGGGTCGATCAGGGCAATGGTCGCCTGACCGGACCGCACTGCGTTCAGCCGGGCGTTGCCGTCGGGAACGTAGTGATGCTGGAAGACCGCAGGACGGCCCTTGGTGCCGCCCCAGTAGGAATCGTTCCGCGCCATGATCGTCTTGACGTTGGACTCGAATGACTGCAGACGGTAAGCGCCGGTGCCGACGGCCTTGAAGCTGACCCCGAAATCATCGTTGTTGATCGATGCCGCGCTGGCAACCATCCCGGCAATGCCACCCATCACGAATGGAATCTGTCCGCTGGGTGAGTTCAGATTCAGCCGGAATTCAAGCGGGCCAAGGACTTCCACGGATGCGAACGGCTTGATCGAGTCGACCATGGCGCCGCTGGCCTTGTTGCCCAGTGCCATGTTGCGGTCGATGTTGCGCTTCACCACGTCGGCTGTCAGGTCGGAACCGTCATGGAACTTGATGCCCGGCCGCAACTTGAACGTGTACGACGTCATCTCGGGGTTGACCTGCCACGATTCCGCCAGGCCCGGACCCGGGTTTCCCTTGTCGTCGAGGTAGACCACTGTGTCGTACAGCGCCAGCAACACCTCCTGCGAAAAGCTGCTGCCGCTTTGCGGCTCCGCCGGATCCAGCGTCACGTTACCGACGGCATCGTAATAGATCAGCGTCGCATTCGGATTGGGTTCCGCGGCCTGCGCGCCGGCGGTCGCTAGGCACCCCAGCAGGGCGGTGGTCAGAAGGGCTCTCGTCCTGGTTCTCATTTGCATCCTGAAGCAATCTGGACATCGTTGAAGCGGTCGTCGCCGGCCGCGAGGTAAGGCTGCAGGTTCAAGATGCAGCCCGGCCGGTAGGCGTAAACATTGGCGCGGGTGATGATCGGGACCGTTGCCGCCGTATCGGCAATGACGCGCGACAGATCCTGCATCGCGGTGACCCGCTTCGGATCCGTCGCCGGCATGGCGCGCATCTGATTCAACAGGCGATCGATCTCGGGGCTGGCGGAGCCGCCTGGTGCATAGGACCCGCCGGTGCCGACGAGCTCGTAGATCGTCTGCACCGGATCGCTGCGGCCGCCATAGCGCGCCATCAGCACGTCGCCGCGCGGGGGCTGCTTGTAGAACAACGGAAACTGCGAGACGTCGACAACGTCGAATTTCACCTTGATGCCGACCTCGCCCAGCATGGCCTGCAGCGCCTCGGCGATCTGTCGGTATTCGCTGTTGTTCAGCAGCAGCTGGGTCATCTCAAAGCCGTTCGGCAGCCCGGCCTCTTTCAGCAGCGCCTTCGCCTTGGCCTGGTCGAAAGGGTAGCGGTTCTCCAACTCCTTTACGTAATACGGCGACAGGCGCGACCAGTATTGCCAGGTTGCCTTGCCGCTACCGAAGGTCAGGGCGTCGGCAATGGCCTCGCGGTCGATGGCGTACATGATCGCCTGGCGCACGCGCACATCGCCAAGCGGACCCTTTGCCAGGTTCGGGTAGATGTCCCAGAAGGCATTTTTCTCGACGACCTGAATAGTGAGGCCTGCGTCCTTGGCTTCGGGAATCTGCCGCGCGTCAATCTGTGCAATGTTGGCCTGGCCGGAGCGCAGCGCGTTCAGCCGCGCCCTGCCGTCGGGGACGTAATGATGCTCAAACCCCGCGGGCCGCCCTGCCGTCCCGCCCCAGTAGGAGTCGTTGCGAGACAGGATTGTTCGTACATTGGGCTCGAACGACTTTACCTTGAACGGGCCGGTGCCGATGCCCTGCAAGGCACTACCAATAGCGCCGTCTTTGAAGGCAGCCGGGCTGACCATGAAACCGGCGGTCGAGCCCAGCCAGTACTCGATCTGCCCGTTGGGTGCCTTCAGCTTTAGCTTGATGACATCGTCGCCCTGCACATCAATGGCGGCGATCAGGTTCATCGCTTCATAGACCGTGCCGCCGGCGCGCCGGCCCAGCGCCTGGTTGCGCTCGATGTTCTTCTTTACAGCTTCGGCGTTGAACGCTGTACCGTCATGAAAGCTGACACCGCGGCGCAGCTTGAGCGTGATCTCGGTCAGGTCGTCGCTGCGCGTCCAGGATTCGGCTAGTCCGGGCCCCGGCATGCCGGCATTGTCCATGCGGATCAGGCCATCATACAGCGCCAGCAGGGCCTCGTGCGAGTAGCTGCTATTGTTCTGCGTATCGGCCGGATCCAGCGTTTCGTTGCCGGCCAGATCATAGTAGACGATCGTTGCAGTCGCGTTTGCGTCGATCGGCCTGCCTTGCGCAATGGCCGAGTGTGGAGACGCCATGGCACACCACGCGGCGAGGGCCGCAATCATGGCGCTTTTGATAGTCCGCACGAATTCCTGCCCTTTAGTAAAGCCGCGCTGCGTTGCCCCGGACATGAACGTTAGTTAACGTGGATCAGCTTTTCTGCTGCTCCGAACGTTTTCTACTCCCTGTGCCGGCGCGCCTCGCATACGGGCCAAGCCTTGATTGCAACGCAAGGTGACAGGATGGGGACGCACTGTCTATACCTCGTGGCCACCGCAGGCGGCGTCGGCGGAATGCTACAGCGCGCCGGTGCCGCTATATTTCCATTGTCAAAACTTCGCCAATTGCGCGGTGCGCCTGGTCGATTGCAGAGTCGGTGTAGGCGGCGGCGCCGGCATCAGAGTTGGCGATGGCGATCCGACCGAACGGCTGGCGGCCGATCACGTGTGGTTGGTTGTGCTCGTCCCAGTCCGGATCGAACAACGGGTTGTATTCATAGGCATAGCCATGCGGCCAGCGATTGACGGTGAGTGCCAGGATGTCGCGCCCCGGATCGAAGCCGCCCGGTCCGAGCGTGCGGCCAAGCTGCTCGCGGATTCTCTGCTCGAACGTCTCGAATGACGTGGCCAGGACGTCTGTTCGACCAATGCGGTTCTGGCTGCGCTGGTCGAGGCCGGGCCGGCAGGGGGTGCGGGTCATGTGCAGCAACGTCGGCTCGTCTGGCGAGCGCGGGCTGCGATAGTTGCCTATATCTACAACCCGATTCAGGCTGAAGCTGTGATGGTAGCCGCCGGGCGCGTAGACCCGGTCGATGCCCAGGGCCGTGAACGCACGCCAATTGCGAATCGCCACGCTTGTATAGACAAGTGGCGTCTTCACGAGCGCGTGCAGCGCCGCCCGCTGCGGCTCCGGCAGGTCCGGACAGAGATACGGGATCATCATGTTCCAACAGGCAAGCACACAGCTCTTGCCGCGGACCAAAGCCGGTTGCCCATGGCGCAAATAAGTAACGGCAACGCCGCCCGCGCTGAGGTTTTCGGCTCGGATCGCGGTGCTGCTCAAGCGGATGCGGATCGGGGCACCCGGGCGATCCAGGCGCGTATAGTCGGCGCGCGCCGTCACCACATCCTCGGCGGAGCGGCCGGGTATCGCATCCGGCAGCAACTGCCGCAGCAGCAGACGGGCAATAGAGGCATTGCCGTCTGGGAAGTGGAACGTATCGGAGCCGCCGGTGGCGTACCCGCCGGCGGTGTAGCCCATGCGCGGCGCCGGGCCAGGTGCGAGCTTCAGGCCTTTAAAGCCCGGGAAGTCGAACGTCCAGACATCCAGCGCGCTGACGGCATCGATACCGACGCCCCACTCGCCATGCGTCATCGCCTGAAAATACGGCACGACGCCTGGGCTGGCGCCGATGATCGTCAGCAGATAGTCGCGATAGCTGATACGCGACAGCCGGTCCTTCTTCTGCTCCGAAGTCAGCCCCAGCAGATAGTCCTGATCGGATTCGTATATCCGCGCGATGTCGGCTTGCACCTTGGGCGACAGCGGCGTCCCGACCAGGCGCTGCGTCCAGGTGGTGTCGTCACGCTCGATGATCAGGTGGTCGGCACCGAACGTCTCGCGATCCAGAAAGATTGCCGGTCGCAGGCCGAGAGACCGATAGAAATCGCGCTGCGTATATTTTCGTTTGAAATCGGCGGGCACGATCCCGATGCGCTTGAGCAGGCTGGCGGCGACGAGGCTGTATTGCCGCGGGCTGTCAATGTCCATCGTGCCGCCGTTCATTAACAGCGTGCGGCCGTTCAGGGTGAACTCGTTACGCCTGGCGTGGCCGCCGAAATCATCATGTGGGTCGAGGATCAGAATGCGGGCCCGGGGCCGCGCGTCGCGGTAGAAAACGGCGGCGGCGAGACCGCTGATGCCGCCGCCGACAATGACGAGGTCGTAGGTCTCAGTCGGCGCCAGGACCGCCGGCAGCGGCATCGTTCCATCGCGCAGGCTATGCGCCGCTTCGAACGAGCCGGGCTGGGAGCCGCGTAAGCCGGTCAGCGCGGGCGGGTAGGGGCTGGTCGCTTCGGCCACAGCAGCCTGGCGCGGCAACAATGACAAGGCTGCAAAAGCCGCGGCGCCATGCAGGATGTCGCGACGCTCCATCGGACGCTACCGGCGGTGCGGCGGAGCGTTGGTGTGGCCCATGCCCTTACTCCTCCCATCCCCCCGGCCGGCGGCTCTGGTTGGCCCAGGGACCAATAGCGCCAGGCGCGAGTCAGGGCGCTGTTACATTACATTGCAGTAATATTAACGGCGCCTGACGTAGTGCGATATTCCCCGCCGTCATGGCAGGCGAAGGGCCAAAGGCAATAACCCAATCCCGCGTCTCCTGTTCTCCGTCATGGCGCGGCTGAGCCGGACCACGACGAGGAAAGGATGGCCGTGCTTTGATCGGGCCTCAGCTCTTGGTCGAGGACGCGCGGTAGATCTCGTCGATCGACTGCGCCAGCGCGGCGTTGAACTCCGCGTCGCTCATCGAGCGCTTCAACCCCTCGGTGAACGCACGCGAGAAGCTGGCGATCATGCCCCGGTTGGCGGCAAGCTTCACACAGGAGTCGGCCCGGGTGTAACCGCCGGACAATGCAACAACCCGGACGATGCGCGGGTGTTTGGTCAACGGTTCGAACAGGTTGTCGACCGTCGGAATAGTCAGCTTCAGCATGACCTGCCGGCCAGCCGGCAGCTTGTCGAGGTTACGGGTCAGTTCCTCCAGCAGGATGGCCTCGGCGCCCTTTTTGTCGGGGCTCTTGATCGACACTTCCGGCTCGATGATCGGCACCATCCCGTGCTTGCAGATCTGCTCACCGATCTCGAACTGTTGCGCGACGTTGGCGGCGATGCCGGATTTCGACGGCAGGTTGATGACAGAGCGCATCTTGGTGCCGAAAATGCCCAGCTTGCCGGCGCGCTCCAGCAGCGCATCCAGGCCGGAGATCGGCTTCATCATCTGGACGCCGTCCGCTTCGGCCTCCAGGCCCTTGTCGACCTTCAGGAACGGGACAACGCCGCGCTCTTTCCACAGATAGGTCGGCACCGGCGTGCCCTTGGCCTCGCCGTCCATCGTGCGCTCAAACAGGATGGCGCCAATCACCTTGTCGCCATTGAACGGCGGCGCGGTCATGATGCGCACGCGCATCTCGTGGATCAGCTCGAACATCTGGGCGTCGCCGCTATACGAATCCTCCGCCACGCCGTACTGGCGCAGGGCACCGGGCGTTGAGCCCCCGCTCTGGTCGAGAGCGGCGATGAAGCCGTTCTTCCGGGACATTTGCTCCAGCATCTTGGGGTCGGACATGTTGATCATCCTTATCGTGGGTGGGCGGAGAATATTGCGCGCGCCGGTGGGCGGCAATCCATGCGAGGCTCAAAGCATCGAAACTGGCCAGTTTCGCGGCCTCATCCTACGCTGATCACGCGTTGGCAGGCGAGGCGTGGAGATTCCGCATGAGCGATCCGAACGACGGCGACGGTGGCCCGCTGATCTACAAGTCCGGCATCTTCTCCGGCGGCCGCCTTGAACGCCGGCCTCGCGTCGATCTGGGCTCGATCGAGGAGCCGGCCCGATCCATTCCGGTGTTCCGGGACTGCGATGTGCTGGTGGTCGGTGGCGGGCCGTCTGGCACCGCCGCCGCAGTCGCCGCCGCTCGGGCCGGCGCCGAGGTGATCCTGCTGGAGCGGCACAACCATCTCGGCGGCCTGTCCACCGGCGGGCTGGTCATCTGGATCGACCGCATGACCGACTGGAGCGGCCGGCAGGTGATCTGCGGCATTGCCAACGACCTGCTCGACCGCCTGCCGAAGGACGCCGTAGCCGGGCCGCCGCGCGGCGCCTGGGGCAGCGCGGATGAGGCAACCGCCGCCTATTGGCGGGAGCGCACGGCAGCTTTCCACGGCATCGTCACCTGGTCGCCGACGGTGGATCCGGAGCATCTGAAGCTGGCGTCGCAGGAGCTTGTGCTGGCGCACAAGGTGCACCTGATCTTCCATGCCTGGGGTGCGATGCCGCTGATGCGGGACGGCGCCGTGGGTGGCGTGATCTTCGAAAGCAAGGAAGGCCGCCAGGCGATCCGGGCCAGCGTCACCATCGACTGCACCGGTGACGGCGACATCTTCCACCGTGCCGGTGCCGCGAGTTCCGCCGACATCGACGCGCGCGATATCCATCACTGCATCAACACCGCGTTCATGCTTGGCGGCGTGGACATGCCGCGCTGGCTGGCGTTCAAGACCGGGCAGCCGGAGGCATTCACGGCGTTCATGGACCGCGGACGGGCCGCATGCGGCGGGCTGTTCGAGCGGCCGTTCGTTTCCTGGCGCAATGACGTCGCGCTGTTCATGGGGCCGCGGCTGGCCGGCTACTCGGCGGTGGATGTCGAGGACCTGACCGAGGTCGACATCCGCTCCCGCCGGCTGATGGCGGCGCACCTGGCGGTATATCGCGAGCATGCGCCGGGGTTCGAGGGCGCCTTCCTGATGCTGTCCGCGCCGCAGACCGGCGTCCGCCACGCTCGGCGGCTGGTCGGCGTGGACCGGGTGACGCGGGCGGATTGGCCGTCCGGGCAGCCGCGGCCGGATGAGATCGGTGTATCGCCTTCGCTGTCGCCGAAATACCCGGTCGTATCGGTGCCTTACGGCGCGCTGGTGCCGGCGAAGCTGGATGGGCTCCTGGTGGCGGGGCGGGCGATGTCCTGCGACGCAACGAGCCACTCGTTCCTGCGTGAGGTGCCGCAGTGCTGGATGACCGGACAGGCGGCGGGGGCCGCCGCGGCGGTGGCGGCATCGAACGGCGTGCTGCCGCGGGCGGTGCCGGTGCGTCAGGTGCAGGACCTGTTGATCCGCCAGGGCGCGCTGATCCGGGTGGGAGCCCCGGTGCCAGCGTGATGACCGCTGGGCGGCAGATGCGGTGGCACTCGGGAGATTGCGCAGTGCTGCGACGGTCGCGCGCATAGTGCGGCGGAGGAGCGCTGCGACGAGCACTGAATGCCGCGACCGAAAGGCCGTGGCTGGCGGGCCGGCAGCGTTGTAGTGGTGCAGAAACGAAAAACGGTGATGGTGTTCCCACCATCACCGTCCGGCAGAAAGCTCTTTGATGTGGTCGTTCAGGCGGCCGAGCGGCGTGCGCGCGCGCGGCGGGCAAACGGCAAGAAGAAGGCTCCTGTAGCGAACAGCGCCATCGTTCCGGGTTCCGGAACGTAAGCGACGAAGCCAATCTGCTTGCCTTCGTCGTTGACGTAGTAGCCGGCCACCTGGTGGCGATTGTTGATGCCCAGAATCTGTGTGACCCCGAGCGCCCCAGGGACATCGATCGTCGTGAAAATGCCGTCGACCAGGACGAAGCCGTGCGTGCCGCTGCCATCGATGAAGTAGCCAACGACTTCGCCGCCGTCACTCAGGCCGGTCGCGAACGTGCCGTCGGTCGCGCCAGGGACGTCGATATCGGCGGAGAATAACCCATTATAGGTTATGCCGTGCGTTGTGCCGCCGCCCTGGTAGTAGCCGACTGCCGTGCCGGCGCCGTTGATGCCCGTGAGAAACGTCGGTTGGCCACCGTTACTGATCGGGTTGGTATAAACGCCGCCGGCGAACGTAAAGCCGAATGTCGTCGTGGAAGCAGTGTCGCGATAGTAACCAACGACAGTGCCCGCCGTGTTGACGCCTTGAGCGAACGCGTTCTTCAGCGGGCCATCAACCGCTTGAGGCGGAAAGATGGGAGGCGAGAATACGCCATTATACGTTGCGCCTACCGTGCCACCCGTGGTGGGCGGCGGCCCAGCCGCCAGTATCGGCACCAACGTTGCGGCTGAAACGCCAGCGTTGTTGATGCTGAACAACTGCGTGGCATCGTAGCCGGGCGCGTGCACTGTGGCGACGACGCCTGGTGTGGCCACGGTGCTGGTAAAGCCCCTGTTGACCGATCGCGGATTGGGATCCTGCACTTCGGTCTGATAGTACCCGGCGACCTGGCCGCTATCGTTGACTCCCGTCGCGACGGTCCCGAGGCTGCTGGGAATGTCGTAGAATGTGAACTCGGCGGCCTTGGCTGCTGGCGCCGCAAGCACCCCGATCGCCGCACCAAGAAGAACCAAGGTCCTCATATCAAGACGCTCCATTCTCAAATCGCACCTGTGCCAACGCCGGTACGATGAAAGGCCAATTTATCTCGAACTGTCAACGCCGCTGTCGATCCCAGCCGTCCAACTACGGGAAGAAGTGGATCTTGCTGGAGTCAATCGTGGTGCTGATGTCGAGGAACGTAATCTGTGTGCCGTCCGTCAGGGTCATCACCAACTGGTTCGATCCGTTCACCACCTGTGTCGGCGCGCTGTACCCAACGCCAAACAGGTTGATGTCGAGATCGTTCGGGTCCGAGAGATCGTCGACATCCATCATACGGCTCGTACCGCCAAGGTAGGAGAAATTGAAGATGTCGGTCCCCGATGCCCCGGCCGCATCGACCGTAGAGTTGCCATCACCAGCGACGTAGGTGGTGGTTCCGGTTCCGCCAACCAGGGTGTCATTACCCGTTGCCGCCGCCAGGGTCGCGGCGCCGGTGCTGGCAAACAGGATCTGCGCGGCGCTGCCTTGTGCAAACAAGCGATCTCCATCGCCGCCGCCATACACTGTTGCAGTATTAAGGCCGGCGTAGATCAGGTTGTTGCCGCCGGAGCCGCCCTGAAAGAAGGACGGACCCGTGCCGCCGAAAATTGTGTCGCTACCGGTTCCGCCATAGACAGTTGATCCGCCACCGCCGACGAAGCGCAGGGTCTGTCCGCCATACACAAAAGCCGACCCGCCCGCAGAGACGGTATCATGTCCGGCCAGCGCAGCGAGCAGGCTGCCGCCAGCGCCAGAGCGAATAGAGTTGTTGCCGGTGCCGGTAATGACGGTGTCTGCGCCCGCGCCAAGCGCCTTGATGGTGTTGTTGCCGTTGCCCAGCGCGATGAGCCAGTTCCCCGCGTCCGTTGCAGGGATGATGACCTGATCATTGCCATTGCCGCCGACGATGGTGCCTGATCCGGTAGACAGGCCGCCGGCGTTATAAGTGAAATTGCCGTCGCCGATCAGGATCTGCTGGTTAGGCGAACCATTGCCGAACAAAACACCGCCAGGATTAGGCGTGCCGACCGCACCGCTATTGCTATCGACTGTGCTCCCCGGCACAACGACGTACGTGTATCGAGTGGGCAGGTTTGTTACGGCCGCCACGCCCTGGACGAACTCACCGATGGCACCAGCCGGCAACGCCGGCGCAACACCAAAGCGGTTGTCAGCGGCTGTTATCGTGCTAGCACTGACGCCAGTATTAATGGCGTTGGCAATAATGGACGCGAGATCATACCGGCTTGGTCCGATCGCGGTAGGAGCGCCATCGAAGTTTAGCGTAATGACCTCGTTCTGCGCCCCCAGTACGGTCACGCTTGGCATTCAATACGCACTCCAACCTGGAATTGTCTCGGTTGCGCTATAGTGAACAACCAGTATGGAAAAGGCAAGAGCCCTGAAATGCTTTGATAAATGCCTAGAGGGCCCCTCATCATTGCATTGCATCAATTACGAAATGGGACGGACTCTTAACGAGACAGTATCAAGAAATGAGATGATTTTGGATGTTCTGTCATTATCCCTGCTGTGTCGGAATAGCATCGTATATCGAAGGATTTCACGGCAATTCGGCAGAATTGTCGAACACGCGCTGGGTTACCGTGGCAGGCATCAGTATGTGCCAATTTGCCGGCAGCAACTAATAGTTGATCATATATTTTTTATTCCCGCGATGAGCGTGATTTGTAATTTCTCGTTCTAATCGCGTGTCGGAGCAATACCGGAGGCTTCAGACCGATGACGATCCCCCAGCGCAAGATCGAATCCAGAGACATCTGCAGATTTAGCAGTTGCCCCTGGTGCACCCGTGATCCTTGCTACGTTCGACTGTCAGTCAATCAGCGCGGTGCTATGTCGCGGACTGTGCTCGGAGCCGGAAGAAGCCTCCGCGATTGCGCGCGTTGGCTGAAGCACGCCGACGGGCCGAGCCGTCACGCCGGCGTCAGGATGTCCTAGTGCCACGTCGACAGGAACGCCTCCAGCACCGATAGAAAGCCCTCGGGATTGTCGGCATGTACCCAATGTCCGGCGTTCTTGATCGCAACGAAGCGGGCGTTCGGGAACAACGCCCG
Organism: Pseudomonadota bacterium; assembly: GCA_018240405.1. GTDB lineage: Bacteria > Pseudomonadota > Alphaproteobacteria > Acetobacterales > Acetobacteraceae > Rhodopila. The sequence goes on along the minus strand of JAFEFW010000614.1, from coordinate 15,541 downwards.
GATCGTTGCGCGGTGCTCCGGGCGCACATAGTCTGATCTGGCTCCGGTGACGAACACTGTCGGACCGGCATAGGTCCCTGGCAGCGCAACCCATCCCTCGAGGTCCGGGACCGCAGCGGCAATCTCCGATAGGCCGATCCGCCAGCGTGGCATGTCGCCGAAGCGCAGGTTCTGCAGCAGGAAGGCTCTCACATCCGGCTGACTCTCGACCGAAGCCAACGCAGCCTCCGCCGCCCGCCGCGTAAGCGCAGGTGTGAGCGGGATGGCCTGCATAGCCGCAACACGCTGCGCATTGGCGTGCTGGTAAGTCACCGGCGCGATGTCGCTCACCATTAGCCGGGCAACCACCGCCGGATGGCGCAAAGCCAGCGCCATCGCGGCCTTCCCGCCCATCGAATGTCCGACCACCGCTGCCTGTTCCACCCCCAGCGCAGTGAGTGTCTCCCGCACATCCTCCGCCTGCGTCGGGTAGCGCATGTCCGCCCCATGCGGGGAGTCACCGTGGTTGCGCATATCCAATGCGATGACGCGAAAGCGTGGCGCCAGAGCGCGCTGGACAGCGCCAAAGTTGCGGCCCGCGCCGAACAGCCCGTGCAGCAGGACGACGGGCGGCCCCGCACCGACCTCGGTCGCGTTCAGGATCATGGCAATAGGTTCCGCACCAAAGGCCACCCAACCGCTCGGCACGACGGGCGATGACGGAATGCCGCGCCGGCCACTGTCATGGGCGGCTGGACCGGATCCCATAGACTAATGATTGAGCCGCGCACGGCCGAGACCTGCTTAATCAGTGCGTAATCGCTGCCATCCGCCCCGTTAGATCGGTCGCCAGGCGCGCCCCATAATGGCCGATCACTTCGGCAGCGGCGATCGATCCCATGCGGCCGCAAATGCTCAGCGGTTTACCGGCGGTGTAACCGGCGAGAAAGCCGGCGGCGTAGGCGTCGCCGGCGCCGGTGGTATCCACGACGCGCGCGAGCTCCGCCGCAATCTCCAACGTAACCGCACCGTTCAGCACAAGGCTACCGGCCTCGCTGCGGGTCAGCACGGCCAGTTCAACGTCCTGCCGAGCCATCTCGGCGGCCGCCTCGAATGTGTTCTGCTCGTAAAGGCTGGTGACCTCAGCCTCATTGGCGAACAGGATGTCGACGTGGCTTGCCACCAGCTTGCGGAACGCCGCGCGGTGGCGATCGACGCAGAACGCGTCGGACAGCGACAGCGCGACCTGTCGTCCGGCGGCGTGGGCCGCATCGGCCGCCTTGTAGAAGGCCGCCTGCGCCGCCGGCGGATCGAACAGATAGCCCTCCAGATACGTCACCTTGGCCAGTGCGACCAAATGCGGGTGCACGTCCGACGGGTCCAGGGTCACGCAGGCACCGAGGAATGTGTTCATGGTCCGCTGCCCGTCCGGGGTCACCAGGATCAGGCACCGCGCGGTGGGGGCACCGGCGACAAGCGGCTCGGTCGGAAAATGCACGCCGACTGCATTGATGTCGTGACGGAAGACGCGCCCCAACTGGTCATCCGCGACCTTGCCGATATAGGCAACCCGGGCGCCAAGGGACGCCGCGACCGCGCAGGTATTGGCCGCGGAACCGCCGCTGCTTTCCTGGCCCGGCGGCATGGCCGCATAGATCAGGTCAGCCTGCATGGCGTCGACCAGAGCCATCGCACCCTTATGCATGCTGTGGCGTGAGAGGAACTGATCGTCTGTCGCCGCCACCACGTCGACGATGGCATTGCCAATGCCCAGGATGTCGTAAGTTGCGTCCGTCACGTTCAATTTTGTCCTTCATCACGAAATTATCGCCCTCCGCTGCTGGCAGAGGGCGATCCTACGTCTGCGTGCGCGGGCTCGGTTCGCGCCCGTTCACCCGCAACAGCAGGTGTTCAAGCCTTCGGTGGATGGGCCCGCACCGCCTCCTCATTCACCTCAACACCCCAGCCCGGCCCGGTGGGCAGGATCAGTTCGCCGTTTTCTATCACCGGCGCGTTGATGAAAAGCTCATCCCGCCAGGCGACGCTGTCGATATCGATTTCCATCACCCGGAAATTCGGCACCACGGCGCAAAAATGCGCGCTGACGGCGGAGCACAGATGGCCGTAGTAGTTGTGCGGCGCGACGTTGACCTCATAGGCCTCGGCCATGGCGGCGATCTTGATGCTCTCCAGGAAGCCGTTCCAGATCACGTCGATAATCGCAACGTCCGCCGCATAGGCATCGAGGAATGGCCGGAATGCCCGTCGGCCGGTAACCGATTCCAGCGACGCGATCGGGCAGGGCGCTCGGGAGCGGATCAGGGCGAGGGCCGCCGGGTCCCAGTTGTCGATCTCGAGCCAGGTGAGGTCATAGGGCTCGACCGCCTTGGCAACCAGCAGGTTCCCCTCGGTCTTGAAGTGGTAGTTGATATCGAGGTGGATGTTCATCTCCGGCCCGGCGCCTTCGCGGAACGCCCCCAACGTGTTGCGCACTGCCTGCAGTGTCGCTCGGTCGCAGTTCAGTGCCGGCCAGCCAGGAGTACGGCCAAAGCCGGGGCCGAAGCCAACCAGCTTGCCATTCTCATAGGGCAGGATGTTGGTTTTCAGCGCCTTGAACCCCTTGGCGCGGACTTCGGCGCCAAGCGCGGCGACATCATCGTAGGTCTTCAGCGGCGGAGTGCCGACCGCCTCGGCGTTGCGCACGCGATAGGTGCCGCAATGCGACCAGTAGACGGGGATGCGTGTACGCACCGGGCCGCCGAACAGCTCATAGACCGGCACACCCAGCGCCTTGCCCTTCAGGTCCAGAAGTGCATTGCCAATGGCAGCGATCGCGCGTTGGTTGACGCCGTTCGGCGCCTGCACCTGCTTTACATATAATAAGGACTCGATCGCCTGTATGGCGCGTGGGTCCTGACCGACGAGTTGTTCCGCCATGCCGTGGATGACCGCGGTCAGGCCGCGGCTGCCATCGGCTTCCGTGTATTCTGACCAGCCGGTCAGGCCGTCATCGGTGGTGATCTTCAGGAAGCTGAAGGTTCGCCAGCCGGCATCGCAGTGCAGATCCTCAAATCGGGCGATTTTCATGACTGTTCCTCCCGTGATTCGCGCCGAACCACGGGAGGCTACGAGGAAATGACGTGACGGGTAAGGTCAGGCAATCCGGTCGATCGGAATGCTGCCGTCCAGCGGGTGCGACGCAATCTGCAGATAGTTTGTCGCCTGCCCCGTGGTCGGGGCGGCATAGAGGTCACCGCCGCCTGGCGCGAACCTCAGCGCCACCACCTCGGCACCAGATGAATCATACAGGTCGAGCAGGCCGGAACCGGCGTTGAACGTGCCATGATCCGCACGTGTCGCATTGTAGACTGCGATCTGTGCGTCGGCACCGATTGGGCCGTCGCAGGGTTGCGAGTCGGTAATTGTGCCGAGGAACGACATGCCATTCACCAGGCTGAGCTTTCCGCTGTCGAGCTGCACGGTTTCGTCGGCGCTGACGCTGCCGGCCCGAAGCAGTGCTTGCGGTCCCGTCAGATGGAACGTTCCCGTTCCCGACACCGCGACATAGTCCATGTTGACCGTCGAGGTACCGTCGATCGTCATGGTGCCATTGACGACGTACTGGCCCTGCCCGGAATAGCCCGTTGCTGTCAGCGTGCTGCCATGCCGGATGCTGCTGTCGTCCTCAAATGCTGTCCGCGCGGTCGGGCGCTGGCTGATGAACAGCGTGCCGTGATTCAGCGCGAGGTGGTCAATTGTCACCTCAGCGCCGACCGCCTGGTTGATGGCGCCGTCGTATGGAGTTGATTCCGTGCCGGCGATCCGGACGTTCTTAAGCATGTTGTCGCCGGCAAATGTAACTGCCGGGAGTGCGCCATTGGTTGTGCCGGTGAAGCGCAGGCTGTCGCCGTTCCACGCGTCCGCGCCAACAGTTACCTGCTGACCATCGCCAAGCCGATGCACTGTCATTCTGGTTTTCCTCCGCTGCCTTGGGCGGCCACTGGCATAGCGACGCCACCCAGGCCGCCGGGCTCAGAAACCTGTGACGGCGCAGCGATAGGTGGCACTGGGGCAATTGAAAGCGTTTTGCCCGCGTGAAGGCGCGCGCCGACGCCCGCGTCCGGTCGGCGCGTTCAGCAGCGGCACATTGTCATAGACTCACGAACTGCGCCCAAGCCGATGAACGTCCGACGGCCCGAACCGCACTCGATCGTGTGTGCTCAGCCCACCACACCGGCCACACCGAGCAGTGCAGCGCCGCCAAGAATCACCAACGGATGCAGTTTCGTTCGCAGGAACAACCATGTCGACACGCAGAGCAGCAGGGCGGTGGAGACGTCGACTGCCGCTGTCCACACCAGCAGCACCGCGCTTGCCATGATTAGTGCCGCTGTCACCGGCTGCAGGCCGGCTTGCAGCGCCTTACGCCAGGGCGCATCGCGGAAGCGGAACCATAAGCCGGCAACCAGCAGTGTCAGGACAGAGGAGGGCAAGGCAATCGCCGTTGTCGCCACCACCGCGCCGGCGATGCCAGCCACCTGATAGCCGACCAATCCCACCACCATCATGTTCGGTCCGGGCGCTGCCTGAGCGAGGGCGAACAGTGCCGTGAATTCCTGCGCGGTCGTCCAATGGTGCACGTCCACGACCTGGCGCTGCATCTCTGGCAGGATCGCATTGCCGCCGCCAAACGCCAGCAGGGACAGTTGCGCGTAGACCAGGGCCAGCTCGATCAGGGCGTGGATCACGCCTCGACCTTCGCCAGCAGAAGCGCCGATCCCAGCGCCAGGACCGGCAGTGCGAGAAGCAGCGGCACGCGCAGTACCGCCACCGCCACGAAGGTGACGATCGCAATGCCAATGGAGACCGGCCGCCCCCTGAGCGGTGCAACGATCTTCATCGCCGTCGCAAGCAGGTAGCCGCAGGCCGCCGCCGATAGCGCGACGAAGGCGCGCTTCACCGCCGGCACATCGGCGTATTGCTGGTAGATCGCCCCAAGAGCGATGACGATCGCAACAGGCGCCGCCAACAAGCCAACAAGTGCTGCCGCCGCACCCGCGATGCCACGAAACCGCGAGCCCAGCGCGACGGTCACGTTCATAATATTGCCGCCGGGCAGGAACTGGCACAGGCCGAGCATCTCGGTGAATTCGGCCGGCGTGAGCCATTGGCGTTGCTCAACGATCATGCGTCGCGCCCAGGGCAGCACACCACCGAAGCCGCATACACCGACAAGGAAGAAGCCGCTGAACAATTCGGCGACGGAGGGATCGGGGCGCGTCTCAGGCATGTGCTGCGCATACAGCCTCCGCGCGCGTCGAACAAACGGCGCCGGTGGTCGGACCCTGCCGGTGCCACGGCATGACGTGTCCTTAACGACCAGCCGGTCCGGTTTGTGATACGTCTTCCCGGCGATGGAGACCAAGCCGCGCCTGACGCCCCGCCTGACGCCGACCCGCCGCGCGGTCCTCGGTGGCCTGACCGCCTGCGCACCGATGCGTTTCGCTCGCGCGGCCTGCGTCGTGACGCCACGCGCCAGCATTCCGCTCACCCTTGCCCGCGGCCTGATCCTGGTACCGGTCGAGGTGAACGGGGTGCAGGCATCCTTCATCCTTGATACCGGTGCCGCCCGGTCCGTCGTGACAGAGGCGGCGGTGCAGCGCCTGGGGTTGGAGCGCGATCAATGGGTCGGCACGACAATGAGCGGTGTCGGCGGTATCGCCCGCCGCCCCAACGCCAAGACGCGCAGCTTCAGCCTCGGTGGCATCCCATTGATGCGCCGCACCCTGAGCCGCGATACCAGCCTGACCGTCGCCGAAATCCCCAGCACCGAGTCTGCCGGTCCCTGGGTCGATGGCCTGCTCGGCCGCGACTATCTGTCCGTTTTCGACCTCGATGTGCACGTGCCGGCGCGGCGGCTGGGGCTGTACATGCCGGAGGGCTGTAGCGGCCGGTTCCTGCCCTGGACCGAACCCTACGTTGTAATTCCCACGACCCAGCCGATGGAGACGGCGCTGTTGCTGCAGGTGGAGGTCGACGGTGTGAAGCTGCGCGGGCTGCTGGACACCGGCGCCAACGTGAGTGTCATTGCCGCGCCCGGCATCTACCGGCTTGGCCTCGACCGTCCTGGCGCCGTGGCTGGGCAGCACGTGCCGGTAACCGGTGTTGGGCCGAACGTGGCAGCGATGCAGCACCACGCGTTCCGCACCATGCGGATCGCCAGTCTGACCATCGACCAGCCGCGCTTGCTGGTCGCGCCCATCCGGCTGACGCCCGTTGCCGATATGCTGCTGGGCTGCGACTGGATGCTGACGCGGCGGGTGTGGATTTCCTACGCAACGCGGCAGGTGTTCGTGGCGACGCAGGTCTGACTACGGCATATCGAGCATCCTGCGCGGCGCACCGGACTTCAGTCCCGATCCCGCCCGGCACAGGAACACCTCCACGCCCGCGTCAGCAATTATGCCGCCGGAAGCTGGATCTGCCGCATGCCGCACCACGGCTTTGCCGGATTGCCGGTCGTGGATCAGGCGCCACGTGTCGCCGTTGCCGCTAGCATGAATGTCCTGGGTCGTGGTGCTCGTGGACCGCGTGCTCCTGTTGCCGGTGAACCCGCTACGTCAGAACGAGCGCCACCGCGGCCAGATGCAAGGCCGCAGCGGTTACAACCATGACGTGCCATGCGGCATTGTGGAAAGCGGCCCGGCCACGGGTGTGGATGATGACGCCCAACGAGTAGACGACGCCGCCGGATACCAGCAGGGTCAGCACCGTCGCCGACACCGCCGCCACTAACGGCGGCAACACGGCCAAGACCACCCAGCCCATACCCAGATACAAGGCAATTGAGATACGATCGTAAAGACGCGTCCAGGCAATAGAGATGGTCACTCCCAGCGCTGCCAGGGCCCAGATGGTTGTGCAGAGCAGCAGGCCGATGTCGGGCGGAAATGCGCTAACGGCAAATGGCGTATAGCTGCCTGCGATCATGACGAAGATCATGGCGCGGTCGCAGGTGCGGAAGATGGTTTTCCATGCGCCAGGCGGGCTGAGGTTGTACAGGGCGGACATGGACAGCATGCCGAGGAGCCCCGTACCATAGACTGCAAGCGCAAGGTACTGCCGCGTTGTCGCACCCGGCCCGATTCCGGCGATCAGGTAACCGAGCGCAATGGCCGCGCCGGTGAGTCCAACGATATGAATCGCCCCGTCGACAACCTTCTCGGCACGCGTGTCGTCGTCCCGGTCGGTTACAGGCGCCGGCATCGTTTAACCGGACAATATATGCCTACGGAGCACGCATTCTCCTGAAGAGGTGAGCGCAAATGTGCTGCGCCCGCGCGGTCCGGTAAGCCGGCGGTCAGGCTCGTACCACGCCACGAGATTCAGGCGTAGGAGGCTGCCAATTGTGATCGCGTCCTGGCACTTTTCGGTGCGGCGTGGCCCGGGCAGCAACGATTGAAGGAAGGCCGCCTGCGCTAGTGTCAGAGATGCCGCCAGCCGCTCAATCATTCGCAGGACGCAATAAATCCTCATCCAGCACACGTTCATGGGTATCGAGTGCGCTTTTAGCGCGATACTGGTAGCCGCGTCCGGCGAGCGGCAGGGCTCTTATAATTGTATAGACACCTGAACGCTGGTTGTCATTGGACCGGTCGGCCACCGCGATAACCCGATCGCCTGGCGCGAATTTATGTTTCACCATGCTCACCTCGGGGACTGTGTGGCGGCGCCGAAGCGCCGCCAGGTTGGTCAGACGGCCTGTAAATTCACGGCCGAGGTCTTGCCCTGCTGCCCGCGCTCAATGTCATAGGTTACCTGCTGACCTTCATTGAGATTGGTCAGGCCGGCGCGTTCCACTGCCGAGATATGGACGAAGACATCCTTCGATCCGTCTTCGGGCTGGATGAATCCATAGCCCTTTTGGCCGTTAAACCATTTAACGGTGCCTTTAGACATAAACTGCTCTCCACGTTCCGGCTGGCTCCTGCGCGTATGCAGGAGATTCGATAAACTTCTCTTGTCGGACAGAACTGGAGCAGCGCGATGGCCTGCGACGTCGAGGTCTTCCTCAGGCCGAAAAGCCCAACCGGAGGCTATCATATGGCGGTGCGGGCGCAGGAAAGCAATGCGCAATCGTGTGTCCAGGCTCCGACCCGCAAAATCTTGCAACAGCTCCGGTACGAATCAAATTCGTAATGTCCGTAGCTGAACGAAAAGGTGCAGCTAAACAACGGAGCTATTTGCCAGCCGCCACGACTATATTGCGCAAAGGCTCATTTCTGCCATCCTACCAGGCCGCGTCCAGCAGCATCCGCACCGTCGCCGGCCCGTCGATCTTACGTGGGTTCGTATGCACCCATCGGTCATGCATCGACTCCCGGGCGATGACGTCCAGCTGATCGCGCTGCACCCCCACCGCCCGTAGCGTCTGCGGCAGACCCAGGCTGCCGATGAGCGCCGCCACTGCATCGCCTGCCGGCTCCCCAGCGCGGCCCATCGCCTCGCTAACCCAGCCCTGCCGCGCCGCGTTGACCGGCTCATTGAACCGCAGCACATGTGGGAGCATGATACACGAGGTGTATCCATGCGGCACACCCGCCGTGCCGCCTAGCACGTGGCCGATCCCGTGGCTCGCGCCCTTTGACACGCCGTTCTGCGAGCCCATGATCGACATCCACGCGCCCAGCTGGCAGTTCAGCCGGGCGTCCAGGTCCTTGGGGTCCTGCTTCACCGCCCGCAGCCCGGCCGACAGCAGGCGCAGCGCCTGCAGCGACATGCCATCCGAGAACGGCGTCGGGTTGATCGAGCACAGATCTTCCACCGCGTGATCCACCGCACGGATTCCGGTCGACAGGAACAGCCATTCCGGCGTGTGCACCGTCACTGCCGGATCGAGGATCACCGTCTGCGGCATCATCAGCGGATGCGCGTAGCTCTGCTTCACATGCCGTACCGTATCGGTACAACCGGCCATGGCGGTGAACTCACCGGCTGACAGCGTGGTCGGCACATCGACCGACCGCACGGTCGGCGCCTTTACGGGTGGACGCTCCACCTTGCCATCCGGTGTGATGATCGCGGCAAAGGCGTTGAGCCCCTCGGGGGTCGTCACATCGTTGCCCAGGCACAGCCCGACCATCTTCGCGGCATCGGTAACCGATCCGCCGCCAACAGTCAGCAGCAGATCGGCCTTTGCCGCCCGCGCCTCATTCGCCGCCGCGACCACGTCGATCCGCGGAGTATGCGAGCCGATCTTGGAGCACAGCCCCGCCATGCGGTTGCCCAGCACATGGCGGACTGTGTCCACAACGTCGGTCTCGCGGGTCAGCGTGCCGCTCGCCATCACATAGACGGCGCGGGAATCAAGTCGGCCGATCTCCTCGGCCAGCGCTTCCGCCAGCGGTATCCCGTAGATCACCCGCTCCATCGGCGGGTAGCGGTGGATGCCCCGGACCATGCTGCGCCTCCCTGCGTTCAGGACAGCATGAGCCAGGCCGGCACTTGCGGGAAGGGGTGGCGGCTACAGCGCGTGTTGCGGCACCGACTTGCCGACTGCCTTGCCGACGGCGGTGCCGAGTGCTTCCGCCAGCGCCTCGACGTTATCGGTCCGGATCGTGCAGCTGATGGCACCGGTCCAGACCAGGCTGCGGCTGGCGACATCGCGGGCGTAGATCGTCACGTCCACCTTGGCCCCTTCCAATGAGGAGCGGATTTGCCCCGGCACCTGCTCACTGCGCATCCAGCTCAGGTCGCGATACGATCCGCCCCGCGGTCCGTTGGGCGGTCCCTGCACGAGGAAGGACAGGTCAAGCGTTGTAGTACCCTTGTCCTTGTCGACAACCTTGATGCCGGAACTCTGGACCCCGCTCATGAAGCGCTGCGCCAGGGTGGGGTTGGCGATTGAGTCAATGTGGTGATCCAGCGCCATCATCGGCGGCTGCGCCATGGGCCGCAGCGGTGAACCGGAAATCGTGCCAACGCATAGGCTCGCGGCCTGCGCCGATGGCGCGGCGAGTGCGAGACCAAGGCAGGCAGCTTGCAGTGCGGCAAGGGCCGCCATCCGGACTCTCATCGTCATATCACGGCTCCGTTAATTCGGTCCGGTATCCATGCCGCAGCCGGACGTGGACGCAAAGCCCTGGTCGGGCGGTCGGATGTCAGAATGCCTGCTGTTCCATCGACCGGCCCAGCGCCTTGGCCACCACACGGCCCAGATCTGCGACCAGCGCCGTGGGATCGGCGGTCTTGATGGTGCATTGGATCGTGCCGACCCAGGCGAGACTTTGATTACCGAGGTTCGTCGCTTCGATGCTGATGGAGACAACCGAACCGGGCAGTGCGCTGGCGCCGCCGCTGGGCGCCTGCATCCCGCTCATCCAGCCGAACCCCTTGAACGCGCCGCTCGTCGCGCCCGGCCCGGCATTGACGGTGAATGTCATGTCCAACTGGGTGTTACCCTGGCCTGACGGCACAACGGTGATGCCGGCTGCTTGCAGGGCGTTCAGGAACTCCTGAGCGAGGCCGGGATTGGCGTCATCGGTGACCGGCTGCACCACGGACACGATGGTTGGACGTGGCAGGGCCTGCAGCGGTGAGCCCGAGACCGTGCCCGCGCAAATGGCGTCCGCCGAGGCCGGCGCAGCCAGGGCCGCCGTCAGGACCGCACCGAAAAGTGCAGCAAATGCGGTGCGTTTCCAGAGCATGTGACGACTCCACGATGTTTCCCATGCGTATAGAGCACGCCTTTGCCAACTGCCAGCGCGGAGAGCGTGCGAGGTTGGCCTTGCAACCGGCCTGGATCGAGCCCACACTCCTGGCAGTGGCAACAACTGAAAGGAGGTGATCCAGTGTCTCATTGTTCGGTGCTGTTCCTGACCCGGGCCTGGATCTCCGACGCTCAGGCGGCGGGATAATCGACAACCGGTCCGGGAACGGACACGCACAAACAATGTGAAGGCCCCGGACCCTGGTCCGGGGCCTTCGGCGTTTCTGGACTTGATCCCTGCTTCAAATGGGTCGCCCGCCGCGATGGTACGGGGCTGGTGCCAGACCGCCGGCGGCGCTGGTCCCCCATGACGGGATTGACAGTGTGGCCCTACCTGTCCGTCAGCCGCACCTCGATCCGCCGGTCCTTGGCATACGCGTCCGGCGTATCGCCTGCTCCGAACGGCTGATATTCGCCGAACCCGGTTGCCGCCAGATGGTCCGCCGGCACACCCTCGGCGATCAGCAACTTCACCACAGTGATCGCGCGTCCGGCCGACAATTCCCAGTTTGACGCGTAGGTGCCGCCCTTTACAGGCTGCGGATCAGTATGGCCGTCGACGCGCAGGATCCAACGCACGTCGGGCGGTATCTCGGCGGCAATCTCCTTGATCGTCAGCGCCAGCGCGCGGATTTGCGCGGCGCCGGCTGGCGTCAGTTCGGCGCTGCCGACCGGAAACAGTACCTCGCTTTGAAACACAAAGCGGTCGCCGATCACCTGCACGCCTGGCCGGTTGGCTAGCACGGTCCGCAGGCGTCCGAAGAATTCGCTGCGGTATTGTTGCAACTCCTCGACCTTGGATGCCAGGGCAACGTTCAGTTTCTGCACCAGGTTGCCGATCTGCGTGTCCTTGTCGCGGCCTTCCTGCAGCTTCAAATCCAGCGTCGCCGAAATTGAGGATAATTGCTGCTTCAGTGCATCGATCTGGCGATTGAGCAGCGCGATCTGCGCCCGGGCGCTGTCGCCCAGCTTGCGTTCGTCCGACAGCTGGGACTCGACAGCCGCGCGTCGCTCCGCGTCGGTCATGGCGCGCGCCGCAGCGTCACGCGCCTGCTTCTCCAGATCATCACGCAGCGCGGTCAGCGCCTTCACCTGATCCGACAGGTTTGCAAGGTCACCGAGCTTTGCCTCAATGGTTGCCCGGTCCGCCGTCACCGTCTTCTGCAACTCGGCAATTTCCCGCTTCGCCGCATCCGCCTGGGCCTGAGCTGCATTGCCCTGCGCGACTGCGGCATTCAGTTGCGACTGCAATCGGTCACGCTCCGCGGTTCGTGCGGACAAAGCGGTCGTCGCCCGCGCGAGCGATTGCTGGAGGTCGGCCTCACGGCTCTGCTCCAGCGACAGTGCTTCGGATAATTGCGAGAGGTCGCGCGTGGCTCTGTCGAGTTCCTTGCTGCGGCCGGACAGCGCCACCGACAGGAACGCCTGGGCCAGGACGAACACCAGCAGCACGAAGATGATGACCATCAGCAGCGTGGACAGCGCGTCCACATAGCCGGGCCAGGCGTCCAGGCCGTTGCCGTGGCTCCGGCGGCCGCGCAGGCTCACGAGCGCTGGGTCTCGGCCAACGCGGCGACCGTGCGGGTCAGCAGCCGCAGATCATTGCGCAGTTCGGCAGTGGAACGGGCGCGGCCCTGTTCCGATTCCGCCAGCAGGCGCTGGATATGCTGCTCAATGTTGCGCAGATGGCCGCGGGCAGCTTCGTCGCCGCCCTGCACTTCGGTCAGGCGCTGCAGCGCCGGTCCGAGCGTGGTTTGTGTCTCGGCGATGCGCAGCATCAGTTGCTGGTTGGTGCGCATGGTTTCGACCAGCTGGCCGATCCGCTCATTCAGTATCTGTAGCACCTGGCGCATCTGGCCCTGGCCTTCCTCATCGCGGCTCAGGATGTTCTGCAGGTTCTCCATGTTTTCGGCGGTCTGTTCCAGCAGCGCCTGGACGTAGACCGGAACCGATCCGTCGCCTTCCGCCAGCGCACCGGAGGACAGCCGCGTCAGGCCGGCGAGCCACTCCTCCAGCTCGTTGAAGAACCGGTTCTGCGCCTGGCCGGCTGTCAGGTCGAGGAAGCCGAGCACCAAGGCGCCGGCGAGGCCGTACATGCTGGCCGAGAAGGCGGTGCCCATGCCGGCAAGCGGCCCGGCCAGACCGGACTTCAACTGCTCAAACATGAGGTTCATGTCGCCGCTGCCCAGCGTCATGCCGCCAATCACTTCGGAGACCGAGCCCACGGTCTTCAGCAGGCCCCAAAACGTGCCGAGCAGGCCCAGGAAGATCAGCAGGCCAGTCATATAGCGGGAGAGTTCGCGGCTCTCGTCCAGCCGCGAAGCGATACCGTCCAGGAGGCTGCGCATCGCCGTGGCCGAGATGGTGAAATGGCCGACATTACCATGGCCGTGGCTCTCGCGTGCCGCCAGCATGCTGGCCATCGGCGCCAGCAGCTTGGGCGCGGGCAGGGCAGCGAGACGGGTGCGCGCGGTCTGGTAGGTCTCCAGCCACGTCACTTCCGGCGTCAGGCGCAGCACCTGCCGCAGGTTCCAGATCACCCCCAATACCAGGATCAGCAGGATGAGGCTGTTGAGGACCGGGCTGTTGAGGAACGCGACACTCAGCACCGGCGAAAGCACCGCCGCCACGATGCTCACCAGCATGAGGAAGACCAGCATGCGGAGGGCATAGCGCGACGGCTGGGTCATTTTGGTGCAGCTTGTGCGGTGCTGTCGCCAAGGCCCTGTACCGCGACGTCGACTCGATCGGCCGGACCGCTGCCGTAGGCTTCACCCAGCGCTCTGACATAGATGCGTGTCGAGGCAACGCCGCTACTGACCAGCGCGCTCCGCACTGCCATGGCGCGTGCAAGCGACAGGCGTCGGGCGCTGGACGGGTCGTCGCGGCTGCCCGGCGCGTAGGCCGAGACGCTGAAGCTGGTGGCGTCGCCGGGCGGCAGGGAGCTCGTGAGTTGCTTCAGCGACGCGGCGCTGTCCGGGCTCAGATCCGATTGCCCGGTGGCAAACAGCAGGCGCAGACCTTGGCTGACCGGTTCGGCCTTGGTCGCCGCCTGGTCCGAGATCGGTGGTGGCGGCGGTGGAGCGGCGGCTTCGGCCGGTGGTGGCACCGGCGGAATGGACGCGATGGCCGGCGTCGACTCGGGCAACGCGGGTCGCGCCGCCGGCTGCGTGGAACTCGGCGGTGTGGCGGAGGGTGTCGTGCCTGGTGTCGTTGCACCGGGCGCCGCTGGGTTGAGCACGGTCGGCGGTGCTGTCGTCGCCACGGATCCGCGCGCCGCTCCGGGTTCGACCGGCGGCATGGGACGCGGTTGTGGCGCGGCGTAGCGCGGCATGGGTGACGGCGATGGCGCGGCACGCTGCGGCAGTGCCTGCAGCGCGCGCAGGTCCACAGTGACCTGGGCAACGGCAGGTGCTGCCACCGTCAAGAGGGCCGCGGTCAGGACCGGCAGGAGGCGAATGCAACGCATGTGACAAGGTGGTAGCGGAACAAGCTGCTTCATTCAACGAAGCATCCGATTGTGTCCGGTGGGCGGCGCCACGGTCGCTCAAGATTGACAAGATGCGAAGGGCGGGCCGCTAATCGGTCAAACGTCCGTTGGAAGCGCACAATGAACCATGTCAGCCTTGCAGCCTCCCGCGTCGATCCGGTGGCGCGCGCTCGCGACCTGGGGCCGGCGATCGAGGCAGTGGCGGACGACATCGAACGCACGCAGACCATTCCGGAGCCGCTGCTGACGCGGATCCATGACGCCCGTCTGGCGCGCATGCTGCTGCCGCAATCCGTCGGTGGCGACCAGTTGGAACCATGGGTCTACCTGGCGGCGATCGAGGAAATTGCGCGTCACGACGGGTCGGTCGGCTGGAACCTGTTCGTCGCCAACAGCGCGGCGTTGATCGCGCCGTTCATTCCATTCGAAACCGCACAGGAAATTTATGCCGATCCGCGCACGGTGATTGCCTGGGGGCCGCCGAATGCCTGCAAGGCGCAGGCGGTGCCGGGCGGCTACCGGGTCAGCGGTGAATGGAATTTCGCCAGCGGCAGCCGCCAGGCGAACTGGATGGGCGCGCACTGTCACGTCGTCGAACCGGATGGCGCGCTGCGCCAGAACCGGTTTGGCCGCCCGACCGTGCGCACGCTGCTGTTCCGCAAGGAGCACGCGACGCAGATCGCTGATTGGCACACATTAGGGATGCGCGGCACCGCGTCCGAAAGCTATCGCGTCACCGACCTGTTCGTGCCTGAAGCTTATAGCGGCACGCGCGAGGACCCGGCGCTGCGGCGTGACCCGGGACCGCTCTACGCCTTCACCATGCAGGGACTTTACGCTGTCGGCGTTGCCGGTGTCGCGTTTGGCATCGCCCGCGCCATGCTGGATGCGTTCTTCGCCCTGGCGACGGAGAAAACCCCGCGCGGCCTGCAGCGCCTCGCCGACAGCCCGGTCGTGCAGTCCAACCTGGCTCGGCGTGAGGCCAATTTGGGCGCGGCGCGAGCTTACCTGACCGAGATTCTGAAGGACATCTACGCCAGTGCCGACGACATCGCGCCGATTGGGTTGCAGGAGCGGGTGCGCGTTCGCCTGGGCTGCGCGCATGGCATCAACACCGCAGTCGAGATTGCCGACTGGGTTTACAAGGCGGCCGGCACGTCGGCGATCTTCCTCGGCACGCCGTTCGAGCGCCGGTTCCGCGACATGCACACACTGTCGCAACAGATTCAGTCCCGTGACTCGCACTTCGAGGCGGTCGGCCGGGCGATGTTCAATGGCGATCCCGACGGGGTATTCCTGTAGGG
>JAFEFW010000613.1 GCA_018240405.1 Pseudomonadota bacterium | reverse complement strand
TGACGGCGCGATCGTTGCGCCTCGTTCAGTGCCTTTGAGTGATCGTCCGAGCTATGCGCTGGAGGCCTATGGTCCTGCGCCGATCAGTCTCGGGTGGTGACGCCGCGGTGGCGGTGTAGCCACGCTGTACTTCAACAGAAGATTTCGGGGCCGAGTCATGACGTTGCTTATTGTTGATCTCGAAAAGCATATCGGCAACGCCAGCGCGTGGCGTGACACGTTCAAGGAGCAGTTGCCTGATCTGGAGGTCCGCATCTGGCCGGAAGCCGGAAATCTGGCGGATATTGCGTATCTCGCTTTCATGCATCCCGATTTCGACGCCCTCCCGGTGTTTCCAAACCTGAAGGCCATGTTCAGCCGCTCCGCCGGCGTTGAGTCTTTCGTCAATCATCCAAGACTGCCGCGCGCGCCACTGTGCAAGATCGAGCCTCCTGGCGGTGATCCGATGATGACGGAATATGTGGTCATGCATGTTCTTCGTCTGCATCGTGATATGCCCGGCTACCAGGCGGCCCAGGCGAGGCGGGAGTGGCGTCGCACCAAGATCGTGCGGCCTGAAGAACGGCGGGTCGGGTTCCTCGGCTTCGGCATGATGGCAAAAGCCCCCGCACTCGTCTTGCAGTCACTCGGCTTCAAGGTGCACGCGTGGGTTCGCAAGCCACGGCAGGAAGCAGACGTGCCGATTTTCCATGGCTCCGACCAACTGGAGCGCTTTCTGCAACAGACGGATATCGCCGTCTGCCTGCTGCCGCTTACCAAGGAAACCGAAGGCATATTCTGTGAGCGCACCTTTGCCATGATGCCGCGCGGAGCAATGCTGGTGAATGTCGGGCGTGGCAAGCACGTGGTCGACGAAGATCTGATCAGGGCACTGGATTCCGGGCAATTGTCATATGCCGCGTTGGACGCGTTATGGCCTGAGCCACTCCCGCCAACCAGCCCGCTCTGGCTGCATCCGAAGGTGACCGTGATGCCGCATGTGGCACGCCGGCCAACCGTCGCTCAGCTTGTGACGGAGATCGCGGCGAATAT
>JAFEFW010000612.1 GCA_018240405.1 Pseudomonadota bacterium | reverse complement strand
GCCGCCGCCTCGCCGCTCTCCTCGCCGCTGGAGAACACGTCGCGGTGCGTGACAAGTGTATAGACAAGATTACCGCCGTACAGCACCAGCAGCACGACCGAGACGATCAGGCTGAGCGTCTCGTCGCTGACATCCGTGTGTGTGGAGTGCACCACTGAGCGGCTGGTGAAGTCGAAAACCGCCGGCAGCAGTAGCGCGATGACCACCAGCATCAGCAGAGTGGACAGCAGGCCGGCTCGCTCGCGGCGGAACACCTGGCGGTCGTGGAAGAACCCGCCGACGACAATGGCAAGTCCCAGCCCCAGCAGGCTGGTGCCGATGATCGAGCCGGTGATCTGCGCGCGGACGACGTCGGCGTGCCCCTCGGCCAGTACGAACAGCGCCAGCAGCAGTTCCGCCAGGCTGCCCAGGCTGACGGTGAGCAGCCCGCCCGTCGCCGGGCCGGCATGGCGTGCCAGTTGCTCCGTCGCGGCCCGGATCCAGTCCGCCAGTACCCCGACGCCGACAATGCCGGCAAGGAACACCCAGATCGGCGGGACCCCGAGCAGGTAGTGCAGCACGGGCGCAACCGGGACGATGGCGAGGAGGAAGAGGCGGAGCATCCGCTTAACCGTTGGATCGCAAAGGGCGTGGTGGCAAGACGGGGGGCGCACACAGACGCGGTAGAGGTGGCTCTCCAGGGCGGTCGTGCGCTCAGTCCGCGCCGTCCGAAGGCGACGCGGCGCGGGCTATTGGTTCCCATTGCATGCGTGTCAGCCGGCCGGATCTGCCTTCTGCTGCACCGTGACCATGGGAACCATTGCTGCCATCCGCTGGCTCGTCGCCGCTTGCGCGCTTGGATGCACAGCCGCACGCGGCGCCCCGGCGCGACCACAACGTAAGTTGTAACGGCTACGGCGCCTGCGTTGTGGACCCTGTTTCACCGCCGGCCCAGAGTTCCGTCCAAGGCAATGAAGCTGCCGGGGAGGATACCAATGCCAACCGCTCATCGCATCCGCCGACGCAGCCTGCTGGCGGGTGCAGCGACCCTCCCTTTGGTCCACACGGC
>JAFEFW010000611.1 GCA_018240405.1 Pseudomonadota bacterium | reverse complement strand
GGCCTTGCGGGCGCAGAACGTCCAGGTGTCCGCCGGCGTGCTGAATCAGCCGCCGAGCCCGACGGGTGCGGCGTATCAGTTGAATGTGCAGACGCTGGGCCGGCTGTCCACGCCGGCGCAGTTCGGCGACATCATCGTCAAGACCGACAGCCAGGGGCGGGTGACGCGCATCCGCGATATCGGCCGGGTGGAGATCGGTGCTGCGGACTATGGCGCGACGGCATACATGGATCGCAGCGACGGCTTGCCCCTGCTGATCTTTGCGCAGCCAGGTGCCAACTCGCTGCAGGTCGAGCAGGAAGTGCTCGATACCGTGCAGAGCCTGAAGAAGGACTTTCCGGCAGGCGTCGACTCCTTCGTGATCTACGATCCGACCATCTTCGTTGCTAAATCGGTGCATGAGGTCGTGGAAACGATCTTTGTCGCCGTCCTTCTGGTGGTGGCTGTCGTCTTCCTGTTCCTGCAGACCTGGCGTGCGTCGATCATCCCAGTCATTGCCATTCCGGTGTCCCTGGTCGGCACCTTTGCGGTGCTGTATGCGCTGGGCATCTCGCTGAACAATTTGTCGCTGTTCGGGCTGGTGTTGGCGGTTGGCATCGTCGTCGATGATGCGATTGTCGTGGTGGAGAATGTCGAGCGCAACATCCGCGCCGGCATGACGCCGACCGAGGCAGCGCACCGCACCATGGATGAAGTGGGCGGGGCGTTGGTGTCGATCGCGCTGACACTGTGCGCGGTGTTCGTGCCGTCAGCATTTCTGTCGGGAATTTCCGGCGAGTTCTTCCGCCAATTCGCCGTGACCATTGCCGCGTCGACGGTGATCTCCTGCTTTGTGTCGCTGACGCTGAGCCCGGCTTTATGCGCAATCCTGTTCAAGCCGCATGATCCGCATGAGCCCGCGCGTGTGGGTTGGGTCGGGCGGATCGTCGCCTCTGGGTTCGGACGCTTCAATCGTGGCTTCGACTGGATGTCCGACCGCTACGGCCAGATGACACGGCGCCTGGTGCGCGGGCTTGTCGTCGTACTGGTCGTCTATGGCGGGCTGATCGGCGTGGC
>JAFEFW010000610.1 GCA_018240405.1 Pseudomonadota bacterium | reverse complement strand
CTACACCAACAGCTTCAGCTACGACCACGCCGGGCCGATGGCCTGGACGGTGGAGGACTGCGCGCTGCTGCTGCAGGCGATCGCGGGTTTTGATGCGCGTGATCCCGCCAGTTCTGCCGCGCCGGTGCCGGATTTTGCCGCCGGGCTGCGCGACGGGGTGAAGGGGCTGCGCATCGGCGTGCTGCGGCACCTGTATGAGGAGGACATCGCCGTCGCCCCGGCGGCAAAGGCGGCCCTGGAACAGGCCTACGACGTGCTGCGCGGGTTGGGCGCGGTGCTGGAGGATGCGCGGATCCGGCCCGCCGAGGACTACCACAACGTCAAGATCACCGGCGCCGAGAGTGAGCTGTATGCCGTGCATGAACCGGTGCTACGCGAACGGGCGGCGGATTTCGGCCGCGATTTCCTCGGTCGCGCGTTGGGGGCGCTGCTGATCAGCGGGTACGATTACGTGCAGGCGTCACGCATGCGGCGGCAGATGATGGCGGAGATGGCGCCGCTGTATGAGCGCTACGACGCGCTGGTGACGGCCGGGCCGGGGCCGGCTGGGCGTCTGGATGCCTGGCGCACGATCAACTTCTGGCGGGGCCACAATCTGACGGCGCCGTTCAACTGCACCGGCGGGCCGGCGCTGGTGCAGTGCATCGGCTTCACCGACGATGGGCTGCCGCTGTCGATGCAGGTGGTCGGGCGGCCGTTTGCCGACGCGACGGTGCTGCGCGTGGCGCAGGCGTATGAGGCGGCGACGCCGTGGCGCGGGCAGCGGCCCGCGTTGGTCGCCGGCGCGCCGGCGTTGCCGCAGCCGCCGGTGCCGGCGGCGGAGGTGGCGGAGATCAGCTCCACGCGCCGGGGGAATATCGCCGCGGTCGTCGCGCGGGCTGGGCTGAAACTGCCGGAGGATGTGTTCGAGCAGCTGTGCGCGACGGCGCCGTATGTGGAGGAGATGGTCGGGGGGCTGGGACGGCGGGCTGAGTTCTGGGAGGAGCCGGCTGGGGTATTTCTGGTGAGGGGTGGGTAGCCCCGGCAGCCAACGTGCGCGTCACTGGCTGTGCCCCGATCGCCGACGTCGCCGGCTGCCCTGCTCTGCG
>JAFEFW010000060.1 GCA_018240405.1 Pseudomonadota bacterium | reverse complement strand
GCTGCCTGCTTTTGCCGGGCACGCAGGATCGGGAAGCGATCGCACATCGCGTCGATGTCAGCCTTCACGCTGGCCTTGTCGCCGCGCAGGAAGGCGCCCATCGCGAGGTTCTCGCGCACCGTCATACGCGGGAACAGGCGTTTCCCTTCGGGCACATGCACCAAGCCCAGTTCCAGCCGTTGCCGCGGCGTTAGCGTGTCGAGACGCTCGCCGGCGAAGGTCACATGGCCGGCGGTCAGCGGTTCGAGACCGGAGATGGCGCGCAGGCAGGAGGTTTTGCCCGCGCCGTTGGCGCCGATCAGCGTCACCGACTCGCCGGCATCGACATGCAGCGACAGGTCCCGCAGTACCTCAGCGGTGCCGTAGGCGACGCCGATGCCCTGTACGTCAAGCAGCGTCGTCATCGTCCGCCACGCCCAAGTACGCTTCGATTACTTTCGGGTCCTGCGCCACCGCCGCCGGTGCGCCTTCCGCGATTTTCCGACCGAATTGCAGCACGCTGATGCTGTCGCAGACATTCATCACCGCCCTGATGTTGTGCTCCACCAGCACGACGGTGACGCCTTGCTCATCGCGCAGGCTGCGCACCAGCGCCATCATGCGGTCCACATCGGCGTGGTTCATCCCGGCGACCGGCTCGTCCAGCAGCAGCAGCCTTGGCTTTGGCGCCAGGCCGATGGCCACCTGCAGGATGCGCTTGTAACCGTGGGACAGGCTGCCGGCGATATCAAGCTCACGGCCGGCCAGACCAACGAAGCGGATGATATCCAGTGCGCGCTGTTCCAGCGCTTGGTTGTGGTGGCGGACGTCCGGGGTGCCGAGCAGGCCAGACCAGAAGCCGGAGCGGGCATGGATGTGCAGCCCGATCAGTACGTTGCGCAGCACGGTAAAGGTCGGAAACAGCTGCGCGTGCTGGAAAGTCCGGACGAGGCCGCGGCGCACGAGCGTGTGCATCGGCACTTTAGTGATGTCGTGGCTGTCGAAGCGGACATGACCCGCTGACGGCGGCAGAGTGCCGCTGACCAGATTGAACAGCGTTGTCTTGCCGGCGCCGTTGGGGCCGATCAGGCCGCGGATCTCGCCGGTTTCGACCGAGAGCGACACGTCGTTGACAGCGACGAGGCCGCCGAAGCGGCGGGTCAGATTCTGCACTTCCAGCAGCGCCATGGCTCAGGTGCCTCCCGGCGGCGCGGCGTGCCGGGCAATGCGGCGGTTGAACGCGCGGCGGACGGCAAAGCGCTCCCACGCGCCGATGATGCCCTGCGGCATCAGCAGCATGGAGAACACCAGGATCAGGCCGAACGCGAGCATCTGGTACTTGCCGGTGACGCGGAACATTTCCGGGACGACGGTCAGCACCACGGCGCCGACGATGGGGCCAGCCATGCTGGCGAAGCCGCCGACGACGATGAACACCAGGGTGTTGACCGACAGCTCGAACGTGAACACCAGCGGGCTGATATAGCCGAAGTAACAGGCGTAAACGCTGCCGGCGGCGCCGGCGAAGAAGGCCGAGACGATGAAGGCGACCAGTTTGCAGCCCGGCACGTCGATGCCGACGGAACTGGCCAGCAGGTCACCCTCGCGGATGCTCCACAGCACGTTGCCGAACCAGGAGCGGCTGATGCGATAGATGATGCCGCAGGTGACCAGCACGAGGCCGAGCGAGAGGTAGTAGAACGCGGTCTTGTTCAGCGTGCCGAACCAGGCGGCCGGCTGCGGCGGCGGGATGTTGCGGATGCCGTACCATCCGCCAAACGGATCCTCGAAATAGGCAAAGACGCCCGATACGACCTGCCCGAAGGCCAGTGTAACCAGGAAGAAGTAAACGCCCTTCACCCGCAGGCTCAGTCTGCCGACCGGCGCGGCGATCAGGCCCGGAATGACCGCGGAGAGCGGCAGTGCGACCCAGAACGGCCAGTGCAGGTTCTTGGTCAGCAACGCCGTGGTCATGGCGCCGAGGAACATGAACCCGGCCTGGCCGAAGGAAATCAGCCCGGTGATCCCCAGCAACCACATGCTGACCGCCATCACGACGTTGATGCCGATGACGATCATGACATGGAGGATATAGGCGTCGTGGATCGCCAGCGGGAAGGCGAGGAGCGCGACGATCAGGACGGCGATGACGATGCGGGTCATCGGCGCCACCAGCCCTGGCGCACCAGCGTAGCCGCAGCACCAGCATAGGATAGCTTCGTGGCGTCGTGTCTTCGTGGTGAAAACGCGGTGCCCGTCGCGCCCACTGTCCCGGCCGGACAGGCAGGTCTACGCACCAGCACCGCTGTCTCTCCACGAAGACACGAGGCCACGACGAAGGACTCGGTCCGCCTAAACATCGTAACCGAACAGCCCGCGCGGGCGGACAATCAGGATCAGCATCAGGATGGCGAAGTCGATGATGAAGGCCAGTTCACCGCCGAGAAGCGTGCCGGTGACGCTGTCGGCGATGCCGATGAACAACCCGGCGATGACCGTGCCAGCGATGCTGCCCATGCCACCGATCTGCACGATGATGAACGCCTTCAGCAGCGGTTCGGCGCCCATCTCGGGATCAACACCGAACACCGATCCAAGCATCGCGCCGCCGACGGCGGCCAGCGCGGCGCTGATGACGAAGGCGGAAATGTAGACGCTCTCGGGGTTGATTCCCATCAGCATCGCCGCCTCGCGGTCCTGCTCCACCGCGCGCATGGCTGTGCCGGGCTTGGTGTAGTGCAGGAAGACGTACAGCAGCACCGCCAGCACCACACAGACCCCGGCGGCGAGCAGACGCTGCTTCGCCATGAAAACACCGCCCATGTTCACCACACCCGGCAACATCGCCGGGATCGCCTGCGGCTCCGGCCCGAAGATCGCCCAGGAGGCGGACCGGATGGCAAAACTGGCGCCGATGCCGACGATGAAGCAGTTCAGGATCTCGTAATGCAGCGGCTTGAACAGGAATTTCTGGCAGGCGATGCCCACCAGTGCTGCGACGATCACTGCGGCCATGATGGCCAGTGGCATCGGCCACCCCTGGTCCACGCCGACGAACCAGACGGCAAACGCCGACAGCATTACCAGTTCGCCATGGACAAAATTCACCACACGCAGGATGCCAAACAGCAGCGTTACGCCCAGCGCGATCAGCATATAGATCAGGCCGGTGACCAGACCGCTTAGGACGATCTGGAGCAGTAGCGTCGTGGACAGCGGATTAGACCCCGGCTGGCCAGTCGACAGTAGCTATGTACGAGGGCTTGCCGTTCTTGATGACAGACATCGGGATCTGACGGGTCAGCGAGCAGTCGATGCCATAGACCGACTTCATGCCGAACTTCTCTTCGCCGAAGATGCCGTTGTAGACCGTGGTGCGCATTGCCTCGGCCACCTTCACCGGGTCGACCGACTGAGCCTTGCGGATCGACTCGGCGAAGATGAACGGCCAGTCCCAGATCAGGAAGGCGTAGGTCGGGAAGGGCGGGCCGTATTTCGCCACCCACCAGTCCACCAGCTCCTTCTGCCGCGGCGTCTGTGCCTCGGCCAACGTGTCGAACAGGATGGTGCCCTCGGCGGCGTCTGGTCCGGCGATTTCGACGAAGGATTTCGCGTCGGAATAGCCCAGCAGGATCTTGCCCTTGTAGCCGAGCTCCCGCAGCGCCTTCGCCGCCAGGCCCTGGTCGCGGCCGATGGTGCCGCCGAAATCGATCATGTCCGGGTTCAGGCCGACGAGGCGCGTCGCGACCGGGTACATATCGGTCGAGCCGCGCTTGAAATACTCGTTGCCGACATTGGTGAAGCCGTTCTTCTCGGCGATCATCCGGCGGTCTTCCGACTCCGTATACCCGGCCTCGTCGCTCGGATTCATGTGCGCGACGCGCTTCACCTCGGGGTACGTCGTCTTGATCCAGGGATAGACGGCGAAGGCCGTCTCATTCGTCGGCTGGACGCGGAAGCTGTAAGGAAACTGCGGCCCGGTCAGGTGCGCTTTGCCGGAGGCTGCGGACATCTGCAGCACCTTCGCCTCGGTGGTCTTGCCGACCACCGGCACGGAATTGCCCGATCCGCTGGAGTAGAGGTAGCGCACGCCGTCCGCGAGCATCTTCTCGACGATCGCCACCGCCTCGGCCGGAACGTATTTGTTATCGTAGAATTTCGGCGTGACGGTGTAGCGGTCGCCGGCGACCTCGATGCCCTGGGCATTGATCACCTCGAAGGCATGCTCAATCGTGCGCTGTTGGGTGATCCCGAGTGGCGCGGCCGGGCCGGAGAGCGGGATGCTGCAGCCCAGGATCAGCGTCTTGTCGGCAGCCCGGGCGGCGCGGGCACCAATGCCAAGAGCAAGTGCGCCTGTGCCGAGTACCAGCATGTCGCGGCGGGCGAGTGTCATTGTTCGTTTCCCCAGTCGTATTTTTTGTCGCCGTGGATGCTTCTGCCGATACGGGTCCGTGTCAAGGCGCCCAGGACTGGCTGTCGGGACTGCCAAGCCCTGCCACGGCCGGGCCAAGATGCCGGGTCATCGTTGGGGTGCGTTCCAGCCGGAGAATGCCCAGGGATCGCCGGCGCCGGCGCGACACTTCAGCCGCTGCCTGAGGACGGCCATCGCAAGGGAGGGCGTCAGGCATCCGATAGAAACAGGACGGTTGCCGCGGAAAACCGCGCCGCTCCGTGATCCTGCCCGAAAAATCAGCAGGATCAGCCGCATGGGGGTTGCTGACGGCTTCACTAGGGGATAATCCGTTCCCACTTCCTACAGGCTGGAGAGCGTTCGTGTCGGCGACAACACACGATCATCATCATGATGACCATCATGACCATATGCCCGGGTTCTGGACGCGGTGGCTGTTCAGCACCAACCACAAGGACATCGGCACGCTCTACCTGGTGTTCGCCGCATTTGGCGGCGTCTTCGGCGGTATCCTGTCGATCATCATGCGGGCGCAGCTAGCCCATCCGCACGGCACGGTCGTCACCACGGGCCAGGAGTGGAACACGATCGTCACGTCCCACGGGTTGCTGATGATCTTCTTCTCGGTGATGCCTGCGTTGATCGGCGGCTTCGGCAACTGGTTCATCCCGCTGATGATCGGCGCGCCGGACATGGCGTTCCCACGGCTGAACAACATCAGCTTCTGGCTGCTGCCGCCGGCCTTTATCATGATCTGCGTCGGCCTGTTCATGGGCGAGTCGGGCTCTGGCTGGACGCTGTATCCGCCACTGTCGAACAGCACCTATGAGTCCGGCATGGGCATGGATTTCACGCTGTTCGCCCTGCATCTTGCCGGTATCTCGTCGCTGTTGGGTTCGATGAACTTCATCGTCACCATCTTCAACATGCGTGCGCCTGGCATGACGCTGCACAAAATGCCGCTGTTCGTGTGGTCAGAGCTGGTGACGGCGTTCCTGCTGGTGCTGTCGGTGCCAGTGCTGGCCGGCGCGATCACCATGCTGATCTGCGACCGCAACTTCGGCACGGCGTTTTTTGATCCGTCCGGCGGTGGCGATCCGGTGCTGTTCCAGCACCTGTTCTGGTTCTTCGGACATCCCGAAGTCTACATCATGATCCTGCCGGCTTTCGGCGTGGTCAGCCACGTCGTGTCGACGTTCAGCCATAAACCAATCTTCGGCTACCTCGGCATGGTGTATGCCATGGTCGCCATCGGTGTGGTCGGCTTCGTCGTGTGGGCGCACCACATGTATCTGTCCGGCATCGACGTGAACACGCGGGCCTACTTCATGGCCGCGACGATGGTCATCGCCGTGCCGACGGGCGTGAAGATCTTCTCCTGGATCGCCACGATGTGGGGCGGCTCCCTGGAGTTCAAGACGCCACTGCTCTGGGCGATCGGCTTCATCTTCGTCTTCACCATCGGCGGCGTAACCGGCGTCGTGCTGGCGAACGCCGGCATCGACCAGGTCGTTCACAACACGTACTACGTGGTCGCGCACTTCCACTACGTGCTGTCGCTGGGGGCGGTGTTCGGTATCTTCTGCGGCTTCTACTATTGGATCGGCAAGATGTCCGGCCACCAGTACCCCGAGTTCTGGGGCAAGGTGCACTTCTGGATGTTCTTCGTCGGCGTGAACCTGACCTTCTTCCCCCAGCACTTCCTGGGCCTGTCCGGCATGCCGCGTCGCTATCCGGACTATCCGGATGCGTTCTATGGCTGGAACCTGATCTCCTCGCTGGGCAGCTACATCAGCGGCGTGTCGGTCCTCGTGTTCCTGTATGTCTGCTACAAGACCTTTACCTCGACCGTGAAGGTTGCCGACAACTACTGGGGCGAAGGCGCGACAACGCTGGAGTGGACGCAGACCTCGCCGCCGGCGTTCCACACCTACACCGAGTTGCCGCGCATTCGCTGATCGCAGCATACTCGCTGATTCAGGTTGAAACGTTCCGAGTCGGCATGGCAGGAAACTGCCATGCCGACTCGCCGTTTTTTGATGGCCGCCTCCGTTCCGGCGGCGCTCTGCGCCGCCCAAGGTTCGGGGTATGCCCGAGCCGCCGGCGACGTCGGGTCGTTCGCCAGTTTCCTGAACGGGGTCCGGGCTGAGGCACAGCGGGCCGGCGTATCCAGCGCAACGCTTGACCGAGCGTTTGCCGGCATAGCGCCAAACCAAAAGGTCCTGGAACGCGACCGTCACCAGCCCGAGTTCACCATGACCTGGGCGCGCTACCGGAACCTTCTGGTCAGCGACAAGCGCATCACCGCAGGCCGGGAGGCTGTGGCAGCGAACCGCCCGCTTCTCGTGCGCGTGCAGCAGCGCTACGGCGTCAGCGCCGGCGTCATCGCTGGCATCTGGGGGCTGGAGTCCAACTACGGCACCACCCTCGGCGATTTCCACGTTGTGGAAGCGCTGGCGACACTGGCCTGGGAGGGCCGCCGCGCGTCGTTCTTCCGCGGCGAGCTGATCGCCGCTTTGAAGATCCTGAACGCCGGGGACGTCACGCCCGGCGCGATGATGGGCTCGTACGCCGGCGCGATGGGCCAGCCGCAGTTCATGCCGTCCAGTTATCTTCGCTACGCCGTCGACTTTGAGGGTGACGGCCATCGCAACATCTGGACCAGCAAGCCGGACGTGCTGGCCTCGATCGCCAACTATCTGTCCTCGTCCGGTTGGCGCGACGGCGGCACCTGGGGCCAGCAGGTGGCCATACCGGATGGGTTCCAGCCGCAGGGCCGCGACGTCAAGCGTAGCCTGGGCGAATGGGTGCGCGTCGGTGTTCGCCCGTTCGATGGACGCTGGGTTTCCGGCTACGACACTCCCGCAGCCATTGTCGCGCCCGACGGAGCGGGCGGCGAGAGTTTCGCCGTATTCGGCAATTTTTCCGCCATCCGCCGCTATAATCCCTCGGACTACTACGCGCTTGCGGTTGGCCTGATCGGTGATCAGGTGGTGGCGTGAGGGGCCCCGCGGCATCATGAAGCCTGTGGTCCGGCCGTTCATTCCGCTGCTGGCCGGACTGCTGCTGTTCGGATGCCAGGAGCAGGGGACGCCGAAGCCCGATCCGCATTATGTGCTGGGACCACCGTACCAGGTCAGCGGCTTCTGGTTCTATCCCGCCGAATCGTACAGCCTGAAAGAGACCGGGCTCGCTGCGATCCTGCCCGACGGCAAGCCGCGGCTGACGACCAACGGTGAGGCCTTCGACCAATCTGCCATGGCGGCCGGACACCCGACGCTGCAACTTCCGTCCATTGCCAGGGTCACCAACCTGGAGAACGGGTTGCAGACCACGGTGCGGATCAACGACCGCGGCAGCGGCAATCCCGCCCGCCTCGTCGAGCTGACTCAGCGCGCCGCCGTGCTTCTCGGCATTCCCGATGGCGGCACCGCGCGGGTGCGGCTTGAGGTGCTGCAGGGTGAGACGAGAGCCGCGGTCGAGGCACTGCCGGGTGCGCCAAATCTAGGCGTCAAGGCAGCGCCACGGGATTCGGTGCAGGCGGCGGATCTCCCGCCACCCCCGGGTGTCGTGCAAGGGACGGGCCGGACGGTCACGGCGTCCGCAAACGGCGCGACGCCATCGCTGGATGCCGGCGCCGCGCCGCCGCTCCGCCTGCCGGAAACCGTCACGCGGACCATGCCGCAGCCGGGGCTTCTCATGATCTGGCTCGATGCCTTTCCGGAACAGCGTTATGCCGCGCAGCAGCGCGCCAAGATGGCGGATGCCGGCGCCAGGATCGTGACGGTCCGGCAGCCGCGACAGCTTCTCTATCGGACCGAGATTGGACCCATCGGAGATGTGACGACCGCTGATTCGATCTTGCGCCAAGCCTTCGCGCGCGGGATACCTGATGCACGCATCGTTGTGAATTGACAGGAGGTTAAGTGGCGATGCTCACACGCCGACTCGGCCTACTGGCCAGCGCGACCCTGGGTCTAGCGCCATGGCCAGCCCTCGCGCAGAAAAAGCCGCAGCCCGGCAAGGCCGGGAAGAAAAAGGACAGTCCGACCGGCAGTCCAGCCGAAACGCCGCTTGGCCCGGTCGATACCGCGGCGCGCTGGGCCTACGGCATGGACTACGAAACCGGTGCGACGTTGCTGGAAAAGAATGCCGACGACCAGATGCCGCCGTCGTCGATGACCAAGCTGATGACGATGTATATCGTCTACGATCGGCTGAAGCAGGGCCGCCTGAAGCTCACCGACGAACTGCCGGTGACCGAGAAGGCCTGGCGCATGCAGGGCTCCAAGATGTTCGTGCAGATCGGCACGCAGGTGAAGGTGGAAGACCTGATCCGCGGCGTCATCGTGCAGTCTGGCAACGACGCCACCATCGTGCTGGCTGAGGCGATCGCCGGGTCGGAGGATGGTTTCGTCGAACTGATGAACAAGAAGGCCCAGGAACTCGGCCTGACCAAGTCGCACTTCACCAACACCACCGGCTGGCCGGACGCCAACCAGTATATGAGCGCGCGCGACATCGCCGTGCTGGCCAGCCGTATCATCCGTGACTTTCCGGAATATTATCATTACGATTCCGAGAAGTCGTTCAAGTACAACGGCATCGACCAGGGTAACCGCAACCCGATGGTGCAGAAGGGCACCGCTGACGGGTTGAAAACCGGCCACACCGAAGCCGGCGGCTATGGTCTCGTTGTCAGCGCCAAGCGTAACGGACGCCGCGTCATCCTGTGCCTGAACGGCATGAGCACGATGCATGAGCGCGCCGAGGAGTCGGAACGGCTGATGGACTGGCTGTTCTTCAACTTTGAGGACGTGACGCTATACGCCGCCGGCGACGTGATCGAGCGCGTGCCAGTGTGGCTTGGCTCACAGCGGACCGTGCCGATGGTCGCCGGGCGCGACCTGATCGTTACCATGCCACGCAACTGGCGGCAGAAGGCCGCGGTCAAGGTGGCCTATGACTCGCCACTGAAAGCGCCGGTATCCAAAGGTGATACAATTGGCCGCCTGACGGTGACGGGTGAGGGGGTGCCGCAGATGGATGTCCCACTGATGGCCGCCGACGATGTCGCGCGGCTCAGCCTGCCCGGGCGGGCCATTGCGGTGATCCAGCGGTATGTGACCGGTACCTGATCGCGCTGGTGTTGAGTCCGAACGTGGACCATGCCTCTCTACGTACGCACAGCCGTCAACGGCTCGCGCGCGCATGATACGGAGGTACTGCCAGTGAGTCAGCGTTCACACCGAATGCCATGACAACCGAACGCGGTCGGTTCATCACGTTTGAAGGCGGTGAGGGCGCTGGCAAGACCACGCAGGTTGGAAAACTGGTGGAGGCCCTCGCGGCCTCCGGCCGGCCGGTGCTGCGTACGCGCGAGCCGGGTGGTTCGCCCGGTGCCGAAAAGCTCCGCTCGCTGTTGTTGGCTGGAGGCGTTGACTGGGCGCCACAGGCCGAGACCCTGTTGCACTTCGCGGCGCGCGCCGATCATGTCGCCAAACTTATTCGCCCGGCGCTTGCGGCTGAATCCTGGGTCGTGTGCGACCGGTTTTATGATTCGACGATGGCTTATCAGGGCTATGGACAGGGGGCGGGCCGGCCATTCATTGCCGAACAGATCAGGCTGCTCGGCATTGCGCCGGATCTGACGATCGTATTGGAGGTTCCCGAAGCGGTTGGCCTCGCCCGCCTGCGTCAACGGGGCGATGATGCTGATCGCTACGAGCGGCTGGATGCTGCTTTTCATCGGCGCGTGCGTGAGGGGTTCCGGGCAATTGCGGCGGCGGAACCTGGCCGATGTGTCGTGGTTGATGCGTCGCGGGATATCGACAGCGTTCATGCCGATGTCATTCAGGCGGTGCGCTCGCGGCTGGGGAACGCGTGAGCCCGCACTGCCGTCTGGCCCCGGGACACGCTCCGTAGCACATGAGCAGCCATGCTGTTGTAGTGTCGGAACATACGAGCACAGTGGTTCCGTTGGCACATAACCGGATCGGATCGGCACCGGGTGTACGGGACAACTGGCGCCCGCGGACGTTCAATGCCGACCCGTATTCAGCTGTTGTTCAGTACGCCAGCGCCTCCTGCTCGACCGGCACCCAGCGCCCG
Source organism: Pseudomonadota bacterium (assembly GCA_018240405.1). Classification (GTDB taxonomy): domain Bacteria; phylum Pseudomonadota; class Alphaproteobacteria; order Acetobacterales; family Acetobacteraceae; genus Rhodopila. The sequence goes on along the minus strand of JAFEFW010000060.1, from coordinate 5,590 downwards.
TTCTTCACGACTGTCAGGAACGACCGCGTTGACCCGTGATGCTGGTCGGGACCGAAGGACAGCGTCGATCCGAAAATGTCCTTGTATTCGGTGATGCTTTCCATCGCCTTGATGAAGCTGTCGACATTCAGGTCCTTGCCCGCCCGATCGAGCCCGATCAGCACCATCTGCGCTGCGGTATACCCCACCTCACCGTGGAAGTTCGGGTCGCGGCCGTAGCGGTCCTTATACTTCTTGGCGAACGCCTGAACCTCGGGCCGCGGGTCGTCCGGATAGGCATACAGCGCCGGTGTCATGCAGAAAAAGCCTTCGGTCGCGCCGCCGGGAAGGCCAGCCACCGCCGTGTCATAGGCAGCGAATTGGCCGACCAGATCAACGTCCCAACCCAGCTTGCGCACCGTCTGCACGATGATGTTCGTGTCGCGGACAATCGTGCCGAGCATGATGACGTCGCATCCGGCGTCCTTCAGCTTGGTGACGTTGCCGTTGAAATCAGTATCGGTCGGGCGGTGAGCAGTGGTGGCGACGACCTTCATGCCCATCGCTTCCGTCTGTGCGACGGCGCCAGCCAGCACGTCCTTACCGAAATCGGAGTCCTGGTACATCACACAGAAATTCTTGCGGCCCTTCTTCTCGGCGAAGTATTTCACCGCCGACCGCATTTGGTCATAGTACGATGCGAACTGCGCGAACTTGAGCCGGTTATAGGGCTCATACATTGACCGTGCGGCAGTCAGCGGGAACATGTTGGGTACATTCTTGGCGAACTGCGTCGGCATATTGGCGTCGTTCATCGGCGTGCCGCCGTTGTCGATCGTCATAAAGACGTTGTCGCTGTTCAGCAGCTTGTTCATTGCCTGCACCGCGCGCGGCACCTGGTACTGGTTGTCCTCCGCAATGAATTTGATCTTGCGGCCGTGAATGCCACCCTTGGCGTTGGCTTCGTCAAACGCCATGCGCACCGCGTCGCTGTTGTTCACACCCTGCACCGCGGTTACGCCGGACAGGTCGGTAATCGTGCCAATGACGATTTCGGTATCGGTGACGCCGCGCACGGGATCGGCGGCTCTGGCCGTCGTCGCGCCAAACAAAACGCCGCCGGCCAGCGCCGACAGCAGCACGCTGCTGAGCTTGATTCGCATCCTAGTCCACTTCCTTCCCTGAACCCGCGACCCGGCGCGGGCGGCCCACGCTAGCGGGGTCTGCGGCGAATGGCCAGGGCATGGTCCCTACGCGACGCACTACGTAACGTATCATCACCGATATTGACGACGGTAATGGCTTCACAGGGAAGAACTGCGCAGCAAGCATGCTTGCCGCAACGATGCCCTCGGCTGCCGGCTGCACGTGCGCGCCGGTTGCCCCCAACTCACGGTAGCCGGTAATCTCGACGTCGGCACGGGACACTTGCCATGGGGAATTGCATGCGCGCCTGGACCGTGGATGCTGACGATATCAGGGTCGCAGACGATTTCAGCGAGGCGCTGCTGCACCGCACGCCGGAAATCGACGGTTTCCTGCGTCCGGACCGCGACGACAAGTTCATCGTCATCGGCACCAAGGGCTTCGGCAAAACGCTGTTGCTGAAGGCCAAGCGCATCCTCATCCAACGCGAGAGCAAGGCGGCCTGCCTGCCGGCCGGTGCGTTGCTGGACAAGCCGATCGGCGACAAGATCTTCAGCCGGGAGCAACTGGCGTTCTTCATTGTCTCGCCGCTGCCATGGTCGAAAATCTGGCTTACCGCCATCGCGCTGGCGGTTCTGAAGCAGCACCGCGTGTTGGACGACCTGCGGGTTGGGCCGGCGCTGTCCGGCCTGGTCGCGGACCAGCAACTCCATGGCGTCATTGATCATTTCGTGCGCCTGCTGGAATTCACGCCGAGCGACCTGCAGCGCTGCGGGACGGATACGGACGGGCACCTGGTGCCGCGGTTGCGGGCGCTGAAAGAGCCAGTGGCCATCTTCATCGATGGCGTCGACGAGTATTTCAACAAGCACGTCGAAGGGCTGACCAGCCATCCCAGCGTGACCGGCGAGTTGTCGCCGAATGTCTGGCACTTCGCCCAGCTTGGCCTGGTCGAGGTGGCCTATCAGCTTCGGCGGATCAACCACAAGATCAAGGTGTTCGCCGCCGTCCGCAAGGAGGCGTATGCCAGGCTGGCGAAGACGACGGTTATGTCGCAGCAGTATCGCGGCAGCGCCGTCGACATTGCCTATTCGCCGCAAAGCCTGCGTGAGATTTTCATCAATAATATCCGCCTGCTGAAGGGCGACATGCTGGTCAGCGCGGAGCGGGTGCGCGCCGACGCGCTGGAGGCGTTTCTTGGCCGCGCGACGGTGACTGACGTCACCACGCGGGAGGAAGAGGAAGTCTTCGACTATATCTGCCGCCACACGCTGCTGCGCCCGCGCGACCTGATGACCATCGGCGAGCGGTTGACCGCGCTTCGGCCGCAGGAACGGCGGGACGAGCTTCGCTTGAAGGAGGTCGTGCATCAGGCCGCGACAGAAATAGCCTACGAATACCTGGCCGAGATCGCACCGCATATCGGCGATCTTGCACTGGATGACCTGCTACGCCGGTTACCCGGCAATGTGCTGACGCGCGCCGAGGTGGAGGCGCTGTTCCTGGAACACAGCCTCGCGACCGGTGGGGAGGAAAAGCATGTGTTTTGCGCCTTGTACCGCGTTGGACTGCTCGGTTACGTCCAGTACGACCGGGTGCGCGGGGAGTGGATCCAGCGCTTCCTACGGCCTGGCGAGGCGACGCTTGAGCCAAACGGAATGCTGCCGTTGGCTTCGCATTACCTGCTGCATCCAGTGCTGCACGATGTCATCGGGCGGCTGAATCCGAGCTTCCAGCAGAACGTGCACCGCTCCAATGTCGTCGGTTATGGCCGTCCCTGGCATGAGGTGGACAGCACCGCGACGCCGTTTGACGTGCAGATGGCCTGCGTGCTGAAGGGCGATGTGCATGGCTTCGCCGCATTCATGCACGCTGGAGCGGACGCGCCCGTCCGGCAGGCGCTGGAGGATGCGGTGCGCCGCTGGGGACGCGGCGCGACCGTGACCGAGGTTGGCGCGGGCGATTCCGCGCTGATCGTGCACGACGACCCCATCGCCCTGGCGCAGGCCGCCCGCCACCTGATCGACGAGGTCTACCAGTCCGAGGGACAGCCGCGCCTGCGCGTCGCGGTGCACTACGGCGAGGTGCACCTGCAGCCGGTCGGCAACGGCATGCCGCCACTGGTCGTCGGCGGGGAGGCGATCCTGTGCGCCGCTCGGGTGGAACCGCATGTCGAGCCGGCGCAGATCTGGGCGACAGAGGCGTTCCGCGCGCAACTTGCGCTTCGGCCCTCGCTATGGCGTACGACACCGGTGCTGGCGCCGGACGGCGCTGACCGGTGGAACGTCCGGAAGGACGGCCGCGACGAGCCGGATCTTTGGGTCCGGCTGTTCCGGCTGGAATTCTAGGGCGATGCCGGCGGCGGCGGCTGCGGTGACAGGCGGCCCGAGCGCCTGATCCACCAATCCAGCGGCGCAACCACGGCGATCACGGCAACAGCGATGGTTACACCGATAATAATATTCTCGATGCGCGCCAGCCCTGCGGCGACGCCGCTGCCGCTGAGCTGGAAAGCGGCGAGAATGGCAAGGGCGCTGCGGATGCTGACGGCGATGATGTAGGTTTCCGGTGCAACCATTATCATGACAATCAGCGACGTGACGACAGCCAGCGTGTGCGGATGCGGATACAACAGCCACAGCAGCACAAACCCCGCGCTGCAGCCGATGGCAGCGCCGGTCAGGCGGCGGCCGGATTTCACCAGCGAATCGCGGGCGCCGCTCTGCACCACTGTCATGGCCGACCAGATGGCCCAGTTGACGTGTGACAGTTGCATGGTGAAGGCAGCCGTTGACGCGGCGCCAGCCGCCAGCGCCGCGCATAGTACGTGCGCCGTTACGCTCATGGTCTGGCTGGGTCCGCTGACCTTTTTCTCCAGGCCGCCACGGTACGGCCAGACGACGAAACAGATGATGCCGACCCAAAGCGCTGCTGGAGGCACTAACAGCGCAGGAACGATCGCCGCGGCTATGCCATCGGCGCTCAGTTCGCTGGCTTGGTACAGCACATAGATGGTCAGCCAGTTGATCGTGCCGCCAGGCACTGTGCTCAGGCGGCGCACAAGCACATTTATGGCCATGGCAGCCATGACGGCGGGGACGCAGGCAAACGGGTGCGCCTCCAGCCAGGTCACACCGGGGAGAAGGCTGCCGGCCAGGACGGCAACGATGGCCAGCCCGCTCGGTGTCAGGCCGCCGTCGTTGTACATGACGGACAGGCAGAGTGCCGCGAAGGCGAAGGCGACGCCGTGGGCATCGCCGGTCTGCGACCACCAGGTCAAGCCGGGTGAGACGGCAAGCCCGGTACGAATCGCCTTCTGCAGCCAAGCCGGTTGGCGCAGGCGCTCGACCGCAAACGCCAGTCCGGCCATGGCGCCTCAGACGATAACGACAGGTCGCACCGGCGCGCCGGTGGCTCCCCGGATCTTGGTTGCCAGCAGGATGAAGCAGGCGGCATAGACCCGCTCGGCCGCCAGTTCCTCCAGCGCCAGGTTTTCGATCAGGTAGACACCGCATTCCGCCAGGGCGTACTGATGAACCGGCATCAATACACCCTTTGTCGGGTTCGGCAGCACCTCGACGGCCATGTTGTCTGCGCCGATGGCGGTGATACCCTGATCGATCAGCCATTTCGCCGCCGGCACGTCCAGGCCCGGCTCGCCTTCCAGATATCTCGCGTTGTCAACGCCGAAATAACGGCCCCAGCCGGTGCGGATCAGCGCGATGTCGCCGGGCTCGACCGAGAACCCGCCGGTATCGGCGGCGCGCTTCAGGTGGTCCGGCGTGATGGTCTGGCCGGGCAGCATGTGCGGGCCACCGGTGACCCCGGCGACGTCGAACAGGATGCCGCGGGTAATCATCGGCGGCGCATGCTCGATGCCCAGTCTGTCGAGACCCCAATCGGTGACGACCTCAGCCGCCGGGTTGTTGTTGTAGAGCATGTCTCCCTTGGAGAAGTGGCCAAGTGCATCGATGTGGGTGCCGACATGGGCGGTCATTTCGATGCGCTCGAGGTTGGTGCCGGCATCGTTGGTCGCGCCCAGTTTGCGGCGGCGCTTGATGGTGTCGCGCCACGAGCCAAAGATCGACATCAGGAACGGTGTCTGGTTCGGCGCCATATACGGCGCGCCCATGAACACCTCATGGCTGACGTCGTACATGCGGCCGGAACGGATCGAGCCCAGCGCGGCAAGCCGCTTTTCTACAGTGAGCAGATTACCGGCGCCGATCTGGTCGGCTGGTCCCCATTGGCTGTGGCTGTGGATCAGGTTTGGCATCGGAACGGTTCCTCTTGGACAGTTGGCCGCAGCGTGCCACTGCTGTACAACATCGGCAACCAACGCCGCACGTCCAGGAGATAACAGACAATGGTTCTCGTTCCGACCCGTCGCACCATCCTGCGCGCAACCGGCGGTGGTCTCGCCGGTATTTTGGCAACCGGCAAGGCGCCCGTTTTCGCCCAGGCG
>JAFEFW010000609.1 GCA_018240405.1 Pseudomonadota bacterium | reverse complement strand
ACGCCGCAACTCGCCGGCGAAGGTCGCATCCTCCTCCCCGGCCTCATTGAATCCCACACCCACCTCGACAAGTCCCTGCTTGGACTCCCGTGGTACCGCAACGAAGTCGGCCCGCGTCTGATGGACAAGATCGACAACGAGCGGCAGGTGCGGCGCACCCTGCCGATCGATCCGCGGCAGCAATCGGAGCGGCAGGCCCGGCTCGCGGTGTCGCACGGCGTCACCCATATCCGCTCCCACATCGATGTGGACATCGAGTGCGGCGTCGCCGGGATCGAGGGCGTGCTGGCAACCAGAGCGGCGCTTGCGGACATTGTCGGCATCGACATCGTCGCCTTTCCGCAGAGCGGGCTGCTGATCCGGCCCGGCACGCTGGCGTTGCTGGAGGACGCGCTGCGCCTGGGTGCGGAAACCATCGGCGGCCTCGACCCCTGCGCTATCGACCGCGATCCGAAAGGCCATCTCGACGCGATCTTCGGCCTGGCGGAGCGCTACGGGCGGGGCGTCGACATCCATCTGCACGAACCTGGCGAGATGGGCGCATTCTCGATGGAACTGATCATCGAGCGGACGCGTGCGCTGGGCATGGCGGGGCGGGTGATGATCAGCCACGCCTTCTGCCTCGGCATGCCGGATCCCTCGGTCGTCGAGCCGCTGATCGCCGCCCTGGCGGAGTCCGGCATTGCCATCTGCACCACCGGCTCGCCGTCCCGTCCTGTACCGGCGGTGAAACGGCTGGTGCAGGCCGGCGTGACCATCTGCGGCGGCAGCGATGGTGTCCGCGACACCTGGCAGCCATACGGCAACAGCGACATGCTGGAGCGCGCCATGTTCATCGGACTACGCAATAATTTCCGCCGCGACGACGAACTCGCGATGGCGCTGGCGACCTGCACCACCGAGGCTGCGAAAGCGCTGGACCTGAAGGATTACCGCTTGGCCGTAGGCGGCTTTGCCGATTTCGTATTGGTTTCCGCGGAAACGGTTGCCGAGGCAGTGGCGCAGCGTCCGGGTGCGCGGACCGTGGTGCGCCGCGGCCGCCTGGTGGCGCGCGACGGCCAGGTGGTGGTGGCGGGCTGATGGCGGCGGGTCTCGTCTC
>JAFEFW010000608.1 GCA_018240405.1 Pseudomonadota bacterium | reverse complement strand
CTCGCCGGCCTGCTGTTCCGCCTGGCCGCGCCCAACGTTGTGCTGATGCTCGCCCAGACCGCCACCGGCCTGATCGAGACCTACTTCATCGGCATGCTGGGTACCGACGCGCTCGCCGGAGTGGCGCTGGTGTTCCCCGGCATCATGCTGATGCAGATGATTTCCGCCGGATCGATGGGCGGCGGCATTTCCTCGGCCGTGGCGCGCGCGCTCGGCAGCGGACGGCGGGAGGACGCGCAGGCGCTGGTCTGGCATGCCTTGATCATCAACGGCACGCTCGGCTTGATCTGCACGATCGGCGTGCTGAGCTTCGGCGAACCGCTGTATCGCGCCCTGGGCGGTGAGGGCGCGTCGTTGCAGGCCGCTCTGGCCTATTCGAACATCATCTATGCCGGCGCCGTGCTGCTGTGGGCGATGAATGCCCTGGCCAGCGTCATTCGCGGCACTGGCAATATGCTGGTACCGGGCGGCGTGATCTGCGGCGGGGCGCTGCTGCTGATCCCGCTGTCGCCGGCGCTGATCTTCGGCTGGGGGCCGTTCCCGCGGATGGGGATCGCGGGCGGCGCCATCGCGCTGATCGGCTACTACGTCCTCGGCATCGTGCTGCAGGCGATCTACCTCTGGGGCGGCTACGGCGTGCTGCGGCCCGGCCTGACGGCGCGGCTGCGGAAGCGGATGTTCAGTGCGATCCTGAAGGTCGGGGCGCTGGCATCCACCACCTCCATCCAGACCAACCTGACGATCATGATGACGACAGGCATGGTCGGCGCGTTCGGTGCCGCGGCGCTGGCCGGGTTCGGCACTGGTTCGCGGCTGGAATACCTGCTGGTGCCAATCTCCTTTGGCATCGGCGGCCCGCTGGTGGCGATCGTCGGCACCAATATGGGCGCCGGCAACCGGCAGCGTGCGTTGCGCGCGGCGTGGATTGGCGGCGCCTTCGGCTTCGCCATCACCGAGGCAATCGGCATCGCTGCCGCACTGTTCCCGCAGGTCTGGTTGTCGCTGTTTGACACCGATCCGGACATGCTGCGCACCGGCAGCCTGTACCTGAACATTGTTGGCCCGTTCTACGGGTTCTTCGGGCTGGGCCTGGTGCTGTATT
>JAFEFW010000607.1 GCA_018240405.1 Pseudomonadota bacterium | reverse complement strand
TGCGCCAGGATCGGGCCCGGGTTGTTGCTGTCGATCGCCGTGTCCAGCACCAACGGCAGCAAGCCGGGCGTCAACATGAGCGTCTCGTCAATTGCAGGACTAGCCTTCGCGCCGGGGATTTGCGCAGCCTTGAACGTTAAGCCGGTTTCCTGTGGCGCTGCAGTCGCTGCTGGTGGCTTCGGCGGATCGATGCGAACCGCATAGGACAACATGGCCGGCCGGTGGGAAACCGGCTTAGTGGTTGGAAATACCGCCGACGCATTCGATATTGCTTTAGGTATTGCCATGCCGGCCATCGGGTTTGCAGCGGGCCTGGCATCAGGCGCGGCAACCGAGGTGGGCGTGTTCGCAACCGGCTGTGACGGAGGCGCAGGCGGTGGCGTCTCCACCTTCCGCATCGGCGGTGGCGACACCGGTTGGTACGGCTGCACCGCGCCGATGTAGGACTCGGTCAGCTTTTCCGCCTCGTGCTTCGGCGGCGGTTGCTGTCCATGCTGCCACATCCAGGCAATGGCCAAGACTGATGAGATGGCGAGGACCTGCACCTTGCGGCGACGCCACAGCGGCTTGAGCGCAACCTCGTCGTCCAGCTCATCGTCGTCGTGGAGATCGCTCATTGCTGCGCGACCCCCTTCACGCGAATCAGTTCGCGCTTGACGGTCGGCGAGATCGTGCCGGTATCCGTGGGCTTCCCGGCCGGGTCGTATGCGTCATTGACGATGTCCAGCACATCGCTGCCAAGCCGCAGCCGGAAGCGTTGCGCAAGCTCCTCGACCACCACAAAGTCCCCAGCGCCGTGCTGTCTGGCAAGGCGCTCGTCCTTGCTGTCTTCGCCGGTCACGGCATAAACGGCCGGCTTTTGAGACAGGCCCGGGAAGCGCATCAGCGTCCACTGTCCGTTGTCCATCGGACAGAGCGGCGTGATGCGGTTCGGGCGCTTGCCTTGTGCGTGATAGTGGCAGGAGCCGTCGGCGCCATTGAAGGGGTCGATGCGGATTTGTCCCTCGGCCCGCTGCTGGCCGCCATGTCGCGACGTCGCTGGCGTCACTATGGCGCCGACCGGCGTGGTGGACGTGACACGCGCTGTGGGTGCTGCTGCCCCCTTGTAGACCATGTTCAGCGTCAC
>JAFEFW010000606.1 GCA_018240405.1 Pseudomonadota bacterium | reverse complement strand
CGCGGCGGCAGTTCTTCGATGTGCACGCCGAAACCCAGTCACCGCTGGCGGGCGAAGCGCTGCAACGCATCGCCGCGCTGTATCGGATCGAGGCCATGCTGCGTGGCCAGCCTGCCGCGGCGCGTCTGGCTGGGCGGCAGGTCCACGGCACACCGCTGTTTGCTGACTTGCGGCGCTGGATGGAAACAAGCCTCGCCCGCGTCTCCAGCAAGAGTGGCCTGGCCGGCGCCATCCGCTATGCGCTGTCACGCTGGGAGGCGCTGACCCTGCTGCTGCGCGATGGCCGCGTCTGCATCGACAACAACGCCGCCGAACGCTCGATGCGGCCGATGGGTCTGGGGCGGAAGAACTGGATGTTCGCCGGATCGGACGCCGGTGGCGAGCGCGCCGCCGCAGCCTACACCGTGATCGAGACCGCCAAGATGAATGGCCTTGATCCCGAGGATTATCTCCGCCACGTGCTGGAGCGGATCGCCGACCACCCAGTCAAGCGGATCGACGAGCTGTTGCCGTGGAACCTATCCGGCATCCGCACGCGCCTCGATCAGCGCAACGCCGCCTGAACCGAACACGCCGCCCCGTCAAGCCGAGGCGGCAGGCGGGCTGGCCGGACGTTTACTCCACTACGGAAGATCAATGCCCTCCTTCAAATACCTCTGAGGACCTATGCAGTCGCTTCCGGAGCTTCTCCAACAGGGAACCGTGCACGCGTGGTTGTTTTTTCCAACCGCGGTACTCCTAGGGGCACTGCATGGCCTAGAGCCGGGGCATTCCAAATCTGTCATGGCGGCGTTTATTATCGCTATTCGTGGCACCGTGGCTCAGGCCGTTCTGCTCGGTTTGTCCGCGGCGATATCGCATACGGCGATCGTATGGATGGTAGCGCTTGGCGGCCAGCATTTTAGTCGAGGTCTTAAGGTCGAAGCCTTCGAACCATATTTGCAGCTTGCTTCTGCGCTAATCATTTCAGCTGTTGGCTTTTGGATGATTTGGAGGACACTACGTCATCGCCGTCACGAAAATATTATGCTGCCACGAGCACGGAACACTACCCCACCCCAGATCATCTTGTTTGGCCTAACGGGCGGCCTGATCCCTTGCCCAGCTGCTATTACTGTCCTTCTGCTCT
>JAFEFW010000605.1 GCA_018240405.1 Pseudomonadota bacterium | reverse complement strand
GAGCGCTGGCGGAACGAGCTGTTCGCCCTCGGCGTCAGTTACGAAATGATCGACTACGTGTTCTGCACCCACCTGCACATCGATCATACCGGCTGGAACACGACCCTGCGCGATGGACGCTGGGTGCCGACCTTTCCCAACGCCAAGTATATCTTCCACAAGGCCGAGTATGCAGCGTGGGAGGCGGAGCATGCCAAAGGCGCCAACCCCCCGGGCACGGTGTTCCGCGACAACTGCCTGCCGATCGTCGAGGCTGGACAGGCGCTGCTGGTGGATGAGAGCTATGCGCTGGACGACCTGATCACGCTGACGCCGACGCCGGGCCATTCACCCTGCCATTGCTGCATCAATATCGCGTCGCGCGGGCAGAAAGCGGTGGTAACCGGCGACATGATGCACCACGCCATCCAGTGCCGTGAGCCGGATTGGTGCCCCGGCGTCGACTGGGATCCGAAGCAGGCGGCGGCGTCGCGGCGGTCCTTCCTGTCCTCCGTCGCCGGCACGCCGACGCTGCTGCTGCCGATCCATTTCCCGGCGCCGACGGTCGGGTTGGTGACGGCGGATGGGGACCGGTTCCAGTATCGTTACAAGCGGGATTGAAAGGCGACCGCTCCGTCATGGTCGGCGGAGGCCGACCATCCACGACGGAGGGAGCGTCCACAGCAGCACGGCACAATCAAACAGGGGACACGTCCGATGAGCCAACCGCAAGACCCGGACCAGGGCGCCCGCGATGCGCTCCGCCTGCTCGGTGGCGACCCGCCGAACTGGGTGCCCGACCGGCCCGGCGTCGACCACAACGTCGCTATTCTCGGCGGCGGCCAGACCGGTTGTGCGCTATCCTGGGCGCTCCGTCGCGCCGGCATCGGCAAGGTAACGATCCTGGAATCCGCGCCGAACGAACAACGCGCCGGCATCTGGCTCAACGCCGCGCGGATGAACCTGCTGCGCACGCCGAAGGGCCTGCCCGGCCCTGAACTCGGCATTCCCGCGCTCAGCTTCCAGGCGTGGTACGAAGCGCGCCACGGCCGGGAGGCCTATAAGGCGATCGACCGTATCCGGCGCACCGACTGGGCCGAGTATCTGAGTTGGTACCGGCAGTTTCTCGACATTCAGCCACGCTACAGCAC
>JAFEFW010000604.1 GCA_018240405.1 Pseudomonadota bacterium | reverse complement strand
GCGAAGGCGGTGATCGAATACGAACCGTTGCAACCGGTCCTGACGATCGATGAGGCGCTGGCGGCGCAGTCCTTCGTGCTGCCGACCCAGACAATGCGGCGCGGCGATGCCGATACGGCGCTGGCAAACGCGCCGCTGCGGTTACAGGGACGGATCGACATCGGCGGACAGGAGCATTTCTACCTGGAAGGCCAGGCGGCCATGGCTGTGCCCGGCGAGGACGGCGACATGCTGGTCTACAGTTCGACGCAGCATCCGACCGAAGTGCAGCACCTCGTTGCCCGTTCGCTGAAGCTGTCAGACCATGCTGTCGTCTGTGAGACGCGGCGCATGGGCGGCGGCTTCGGCGGCAAGGAGTCACAGGCGTCGCTGTTTGCCGTCGTCGCCGCGCTGCTGGCGCAGAAGACCGGGCGGCCGGTGAAGCTCCGGCTGGATCGTGACGACGACATGGTGCTGACCGGCAAGCGCCATCACTTCCGTATCGACTACGATGTCGGCTTTGACAGGGACGGGCGAATCCAGGGCATCGTGTTCGAGCAGGCCGCGGGTTGCGGCTTCTCGCCGGACCTGTCTGGCGCCATCGCGGATCGCGCGATGTTCCATGCCGACAACGCCTACTATCTAGACCACGTACGCATCGTTTCGCATCGCTGCAAGACCAACACGGTATCGAACACTGCCTTCCGTGGCTTCGGCGGTCCGCAGGGCATGGTCGGGATCGAGCACGTGGTGGATGAGATCGCGCGCCACCTCGGCCTCGATCCGCTCACGGTGCGCAAACGCAACCTGTACGGCAAGCGCGACCGCAACATCACGCCGTATCACATGACGGTTGAGGACAACATCGCGCCGGAGCTCATCGCGGAACTGGAACGGACAGCCGGCTATGCGGCGCGACGCAAGGCGGTGCAGGCGTTCAATGCCGACAGCCCCTGGATCAAGCGCGGCCTGGCGCTGACGCCGGTCAAGTTCGGTATTTCCTTCACGCTGACGCATATGAACCAGGCCGGCGCCCTGGTGCACGTCTATACCGATGGCAGCGTGCAACTGAACCATGGCGGCACCGAAATGGGGCAGGGGCTGTACACCAAGGTCGCGCAGATCGTCGCGGAAGAGTTCGGCATCGCGCTCGA
>JAFEFW010000603.1 GCA_018240405.1 Pseudomonadota bacterium | reverse complement strand
CGCCTCCAAAATCGTGCAGACAAAGATCGCGCCGAGCAGGCGGTTGTCGATGGAGAAGGCGGCGGCCACGCAGCGGCATTCCGACCAAGGTCCCGGCCAAGACATGCTTGCACAACGCCCCCCGCCGCTGCACATCCCCACCAGCAGACACCGCACCACCCAAGGGGCACCGCACGCATGAACACGCAATTCCGGAAACCGCTCCCCGGCACCGGCCTCGACTACTTCGACGCCCGCGCCGCGGTGGACGCCATCAGCCCCGGCGCCTACGCCACCCTCCCCTACACCTCCCGCGTCCTGGCCGAGAACCTGGTGCGCCGCTGCGACCCCGCCCTCCTCCCCGACGCCCTCAGGCAGCTGGTCGAGCGCAAGCGCGACCTCGACTTCCCCTGGTATCCGGCCCGCGTCGTCTGCCACGACATCCTCGGCCAGACGGCGCTGGTGGACCTCGCCGGCCTGCGCGATGCCATCGCCGATGCGGGCGGCGACCCGGCCAAGGTCAACCCGGTGGTGCCGGTGCAGCTCATCGTCGATCACTCGCTGGCGGTCGAATACAATGGCGACGACAAGCAGGCCTTCGCCAAAAACCGCGCGGTGGAGGACCGGCGGAATGAGGACCGGTTCCACTTCATCAACTGGACCAAGGACGCCTTCCAGAACATGGAGATCGTCCCCCCCGGCAACGGCATCATGCACCAGATCAACCTGGAGCGCATGTCGCCGGTCATCCATGCCCAGGACGGCGTCGCCTTCCCCGACACCCTCGTCGGCACTGACTCCCACACCCCGCACGTGGACGCGCTTGGCGTCATCGCCATCGGCGTGGGCGGCCTCGAGGCCGAGAACGTCATGCTCGGCCGGGCATCCTGGATGCGGCTGCCGGACATCGTCGGCGTCGAGCTGACCGGCCGCCGCCAGCCCGGCATCACCGCCACCGACATCGTGCTGACGCTGACCGAATTCCTGCGCAAGGAGCGGGTGGTCGGCGCGTATCTGGAGTTCTACGGCGAGGGCGCCTCCAGCCTGACGCTGGGCGACCGGGCGACGATCTCCAACATGGCGCCGGAGTATGGCGCGACGGCGGCGATGTTCTCCATCGACCAGATGACGATCGACTATCTGAAGCTGACCGGGCGCGAGGA
>JAFEFW010000602.1 GCA_018240405.1 Pseudomonadota bacterium | reverse complement strand
GCCGCGTGGACGCGCTGCTGATCCACGACCTTGATCCCGGTCATCTGGGCACCGGCCGCGGAGTGGACGATGCCTTCAGGCAATTGGACGAAGGCGGCTTCGAGGCGCTGGCCGACCTCAAGGCCAGGGGCGAAATCCTGGCGATTGGCGCGGGCATCAACCGGACCGGCATGATTGGCCAGTTTCTCGCGCGTTTCTCCATCGATTTCTTCCTCGTCGCCATGCCCTATACGCTGCTGGATCAGTCGGGCCTTGAGGAGTTGAACCTGTGCCGCGACCGGGGCGTGTCTGTCGTGATCGGCGCGCCGTTCGCCTCGGGCATTCTGGCGCAGGGGCCGCGGCCGGACGCGACGTACGGCTATCGCACCGCAGGAACGGCAATCCTGGAAAAGGCGCGAGGTCTGGAGCGTGTTTGCGCGCACTACAATGTGCCCCTGGCTGCGGCGGCGCTGCAATTTCCCTTCGGCCACCCCAGCGTGCTTTCGGTTATCCCGGGTCCAAATGCGCCGGAACAGGTGCCTCAGAACGTTGCCCGGATGACCCATCCCGTCCCCGGCGCACTTTGGGCTGACCTGCGCCAGGAAGGGCTGATCCGGCCCGAGGCGCCGACGCCGGATTAGGCATCGTCCGCCAGCCCCAGGGCCTGGCGGATCGAACGATGGTAGTGCGTCAACGCCGGTTCGTTACGGCCATAGATCACGTGCGATTGCGCGCCGGCCCCGAAACCAAGTTGCATTGAGCGTCCGGCGGGGAAATCCTCGGTGGTGATGACCTTGACCGCGAGCGCGAGGTTGGCATCCCAGTGCCGCTTCTCGTCTTCGGTTTCTGCCGGCTTCGGGATGTAGAGCGACGTTTCCATCACCGCGCGATCCGGCTGCCCGTCGACCGGAAACACGCGGTAAACCTCCATGTGGTCGCCCTGCGGCGAGAAGATCGTGTTCGCGAACATCGAATAGACGATGGTGGAATTCCACATCAGGTCCCATTCGCTTTCCGGCTTCTCGCGAAGCCGGTCGATCTTGGCGCGTGCGTAGACCAGCCTCGCGTTGGCTCCGAACGCCCGGAAATCGCAGATATTCGGCTTCAGGATGCCCCGCAACGTCTCACCGTGGAGGAAGCCGAAATGGTAGCCTTCCAGGAAGGTATC
>JAFEFW010000601.1 GCA_018240405.1 Pseudomonadota bacterium | reverse complement strand
CTGCGGCCGGATCACCCCGGTTACCTGCAGGTCGCGCAATTCGTTGTTCACCACGAACTGCTGGCGTGCCGCGACTACCAGGTTGCCGTTCGGCAGCACCTGCGTCACCACGCCGGCCAGCCGCAATGTCACGGCTTCGTTGCGTTGGATCTGCCCGGTGCCGGTGTTGTTGTTGTCGCTATTGGCCTTCAGCAGCGATGCCGGGTTGACGTTCGGCGGCACCAGCGCCTCCAGCCCAAAGAAGTTGGGCATGGCCGCATTCTCGCCGCTCGCTCTGGCCGCAGAGGTGACGTTCTTCAGGTTGGCGGCGTCGTTCATATTGACAAGCACGGTGACGATATCGCCGACCTGGGCAGCGCGCTGGTCCTTGAAGAAGGCGCGTGAGCCGGAGCGCCACAGCGAGTTGGGGTTGTTCGGCGTTGGCTGCGGGTTTGGCATCGGCATCGTCACCGGCCGCCACTTCGGATCCGCCGTCGGGTCGGCGGTCGGGTCCATGGCCGGAGGCCGTCCCAGCTCTGACAGTTTCTTCAGCCCGCCGCAGCCGGTCAGCGCCAGCGTTGCGGCCAGGGCGGCGGCCACGGCGCGCAGACGCGGCGTCATGGCAGGGCGATCCGGCCAGGCGGCCGAGCGGCGGTGGGATACGTGGCGGGGATGTCGGAGGCGACCCGGACGGTGCCGGCTGCCACCACCTGGCCGATGAGCAGCGCTTTGGAACTCATGTTCTGGACCCGGATGCGGTCACCCTCGGCGCCGGTTTCCACGGCAACTGCCTGGCCGGTAACGCTCAGTCCGCCGGACTGCAGTTGCACCTGGACGATGGTGCCCCGCCGTACCAGCGGTGGCCGGATCAGGTCGCCAACATGCAGCGGCTGGCCAGCCGGGACCGGCCGCTTCAGTTCCATACCGATGATCTGGCGCATCGACCGCGCAGCGTCACCCTGGACATACCCGGCTCTGACGCGGGCGATCTTCACGTCCTCGGCGCGCAGGATGGTCTCCGGCAGCAGCCGCGTCGCGGCGACCGGCACATCCGTCATCTCCTGCACCTGGCCGCTGATCCGGGTGTTGATCGGGTTCATGCCTTCGGCGGTGACGGACAGGATGGCGGTGAACCGGCCGGACTGGCGATCGTAGTCCAGCTGCGACACGGT
>JAFEFW010000600.1 GCA_018240405.1 Pseudomonadota bacterium | reverse complement strand
TTGATCCAGGAAACGTTGCGGCGGTTGCTGCTTTTTTGAAGCGTGCAAACGAGGGCAGGCTGAAGCTGGGCGACCGCAGCGTCGTCATTCTGGAAGAGCTGTCCCAGGTGGGCCGCAAGGACATGCTCCAACTGCTGGAGCTGCAACAGCGCCACGGCTTCAGCATGTATGCCATCGGCGATCCCAGGCAGGGTCGGTCAATCGATCCCGAAGTCATCGACCTGCTGACGAAGGTACTGGGCGACAAGGTGCCCGAAATCCTCACCAGCGTCAGGCAGCGCACCAAGCGGGATCGAGAGACAGCCGGACTGTTCCGCAAAGGCGGCGAGAACACAGTCGAAGCGATCCGCATGAAGCGTGAAGACGGAACCGCCGAACTGGTTGCCGGCGGCCGGGAGAAGACGATCCAGCGCGTGGCCGAACTTTGGCGGCAGCGCATGGAGGCTCGCGGCGACGATCCGAAGTTCCAAATCACTATCTCAGCACCGACGAATCGCGACGCGCACGCCATCGGTGTGGCAGTCCGCGAGCAGATGCGTGCCCTTGGCAGATTAGGCCCGGACCTGCACACCGTCTCAGTCGCCCTGCGGGGCGAAACGGGAGAGCAGCCGCTTGCACTGGCCGCCGGGGACGAGCTGCGGGTGTTCCGGCGCATCGTAGTAGACCGGCAGCACTTTGCCTCCAACGGCGACGTGGTGACCGTGCTGGATGCCAACGCGGACGGCATCAAGGCCAGGAATGAGGATGGCCGCGAAGCTGTCATCACCTGGGACCAGTTCCGTGAACAGCGGCATACACCGATCCGACTGGCCTATGGCTACAGTCTGACCATTGATGCGTCTCAGGGCATAACAAGCGACGAGCATATCAATGCCATGGTTGACGGCACGCGCAGCGTCGATGGCCGGAAGGCCTATCCGGCGGAAAGTCGAAACCGAGACACGACGTGGATGGTCGTCAACGAAGCCGCCGAGCGCCGGCAACTCGCCTCGAGGATTCCGATCGGCGAGTTCCGCCCGATCGGCACTGATGCGGTTTGGACGAACGTCGCGGCTAACCTGGGCAGACAGAACCCATGGGACAGCGCCTTGGACTTCCTGCGCGTCGGCACGACGATCCAGCGCGGCACCACCATGGCGCTTCCGGCGGCGCT
>JAFEFW010000005.1 GCA_018240405.1 Pseudomonadota bacterium | reverse complement strand
GGCCACCACGCCGATCGCCTGCAGCAGGCGGTCGCACAGCGCGCGCTGCTCGGCGCGAACGGTGGCGCTGGGACAGGCGACGGTTACACCCTGGCGCACCGCTGCTGGTGTGTTGGGCATTGCCCGCACGATGGCGGCATCTGGTCCCAGCAGCGACGCCATGCCATCGATCGTGCGTCCTGCCATGATCGACAGGAACACGGATTTTGCGGCGAAGCGGCGGTACGCTGGCAGCGTGTCCGCAGCATTCTGCGGCTTCACCGCCAGCACGACGGCGGCTGGCGCGAAATCGGCCGGTATGGCGGAAGGATCGGCCACGACGGTCATGTCCGGTCCGCTGAAGGCAACGGCGGCCAGCGACGGATCTACGGCTATCGACGCCGACAGGCCCTGCTCACGCCAGCCTGCGAGCATCGCGCTGCCCATGCGCCCGCAGCCAACCAGCAGGATGGGCGGGATCGCCCCGGCGTTCGCACTGGTGCCTGACATGCTGTCCCCTCCCTGATGAACCTTCACGGGAATGGTGGGAACATCCCGACGACCTTGCCGTCAAGTCATCCGCCTGATGCCGGTCCGACGCGCGCTGCGACCAGCGACGCGACCCAAACCTTACGGCCAGACTGCTAAGGTAGGCTTTACGCCTCCCCCTGACAGTCCAGCATCGCCGCCTGCAGTGCCTGTGCGGGGGTCTTACCGCCCCACAGGACGAACTGGAAGGCGGGGAAAAACCGCTCGCACTCGGTTAGCGCAATGTCCACCATGTCCTCCAGGCTCTCGGCCGACGCGCCGGGCGCGCCGCGCAGCAGCACCGCGTGGCGGAAGACCGGCATCCCGTCCTCCGTCTCCAGACCGAAATGGCCCAGCCACAGCTTCTCATTGGCCAGGGCCAGTAATTCGTACAGCGCCGCACGCTGCTTCTCTGGCACCTTCAGGTCGAAGGCGCAGGTGAAGTGCATCACGCTGATCTCATGCGACCAGTTGAAATACAGGCCATAGTCGCACCAGTTACCCGGCGCTTCAGCCGCCATTTCGGACTCGCTGCGACGATCGAACTCCCATTCGTTTGCGGCGATGATCTGCTCCATAATGTCGAGGGGATTGGCGGCTGCGTCGTGAGACGCGGACAGCGATGCCGACATGCGGGGTCTCCCGTCAGAAGGAAGGCCGAGCGTGGCCTCAACCCCTGGGTTGGTGTGAATCCAGAACGGCGATTCGCCCAGGGCCGGCCACGGCACGAAGCCTATTCATGTGTCCGCACAACCTGCAAGTGCCAAGACCCCGGCCAGGACCGCCGGTGACACATCTTTTTTGCAGCGCGGTAAATTGGACCCGATCAGGCCTAGTCCGGATCACGCTTGGTCCGGATCAACCTCATCGTGGCTCGCGGCCTCCAGCGCCGCCACCCGGCTTTCCAGTGCTGCCAGGCGCGCGGTCAGTGTTGCTACGGTCGCCTCGGCCGCTTCCTGGCCGGCGCGGGCATTGGCGGCCAACTCCTTTACTGCCTCAATCTCCTCCCGCCGGACCAGTTCCAGGCGTAGGATCATGTCGTCGACCCGCGCCTTGGCAACCGCCTCGGCTTCCTCGCGCAATCCGGCCAAGGCCGAAATCGCGCCGCCGGCCACGCCGGCCAGATCATTGAAAAACCGCGGACGATCGCTCATGGTTCGTATGCTCCTGCATCGGATCGGGTGACAATCACCGATTGAATCGGCTTCCGCCCCCCGGCCCTGCCCCGTATATAGCGCGCCTATGATCCTGATAACTGGCGGCGCCGGCTTCATCGGCTCGATTCTGCAAGCCTCGCTGGCACAGCGAGGGATTGAAACCGTGGTCGCCGACCAGCTTGGGAAGGAGGGCAAGTGGCGCAACCTGGCGAAACACCCGCCGGCACGCATCATTCCCCCTGGCGAACTCGACGACTTTCTGGCGACGCATCCACCGCTTGAGATGGTGTACCATCTGGGCGCGGTCAGCGAGACGACCGCGGTTGATGGCGATCACACCTGGGCGACGAATGTTGAACTCAGCCGCCGCATCTGGGCGTGGTGCGGCGCGCGCAAGGTGCGGATGATCTATGCCTCCTCGGCGGCAACCTACGGCGACGGCGCCGAGGGGTTCGAGGATGATCCCGCCCTTGCGGCCCTGGAACGGCTGCGTCCGCTGAACCTGTACGGCTGGACCAAACATGCGTTCGACCTGCTGGTGATGCGCCACCTGATCAAGCTGCGCGAACAGCCGCCACAATGGGTTGGGCTGAAATTCTTCAACGTCTACGGCCCGAACGAGTACCATAAGGGCCGCATGATCTCGGTCGTGAAAGTCAAGCACGACGAGGTTGCCGCTGGCGGCCCGGCCCGGCTGTTCAAGTCGGACCAGGACGGTTTGGCCGACGGGGCGCAAGCACGCGACTTCATCTGGGTCGGCGACGTCGTGGATGTCATGCTCTGGCTGCTGGAGACGCCCGGTGTCAGCGGGCTGTTCAACCTCGGCACCGGCCGCGCCCGCACCTATCTTGACCTGGCGCATGCGGTTTGCGACGCCGCCGGCACGCCGCGCGAGGTGGAGTTCATCGACATGCCGGCGACGCTGCGCGGGCAGTACCAGTCCTTCACCCAGGCACCGATGGAGCGGCTGCGGGCGGCCGGCTACACGGGCCAGTTCACCCCGCTGGAAGAAGGCATCCGCCGCTACATCCAGGATCATCTGGCCACCGCCGACCGCTACGTATGATCCCGGTCCTGCTGTTTCCGCAGTTCGATCCGGTCCTGATCCAGGTCGGGCCGTTTGCAATCCGTTGGTATGCCCTCGCCTACATTGCTGGCCTGCTCATAGGCTGGCGGCTGCTGCGCCGCCTGGTCCAGTGGCGTCCCGCCGTTGCGACCGCGGTCCAAGCCGACGACTTCCTCACCTGGGCCGTGCTGGGCGTCGTCCTTGGCGGACGGCTGGGTTATGTCCTGTTCTACCAGCCGTCCTATTACTTGCAGCACCCGCTGGAGGCGTTTGCCGTCTGGGAAGGCGGCATGAGCTTCCATGGCGGCATGCTGGGCGTCGTCACGGCCATAATCCTGTTCTGTCGCCGCAACGCGATCCCGCTCCTGGGCTTCGCCGACCGTGTCGTAACCGTGGTGCCAATCGGGCTCGGCCTTGGCCGCGTCGCCAATTTCATCAACGGCGAACTCTGGGGCCGCCCGGCGCCGGATTGGCTCCCCTGGGCGATGGTTTTCCCGCGCGCTGGCCTGGTAGCCCGGCATCCTAGCCAAATTTACCAGGCGATCCTGGAGGGGCTGCTGCTATTCCTCGTAATGCTGGCGCTCGCGCGGCGGCAGACGGTGCGCGAGCGCTTTGGCATGCTGTCAGGTGTCTTTCTGACCGGATATGCGCTGGCCCGCATCGTTGGAGAATTGTTTCGTGAACCCGATGCCTTCCTCGGCTTTCTCGCCTTTGGCACGACCATGGGCCAGCTTCTGTCGATTCCCATGCTGATCGCCGGAATCTGGCTGATTCTGCGCGCACGGCCGGTGTCATGATCGCCGAACGGCTCGATCAGTTCATGGCGCGGGCGAATGCGATCTACTACGCCAGCCACGACCCGTTCTCCGACTTCACCACCGCCCCCGAGGTCAGCCAGGTCTTCGGCGAATTGCTCGGCCTCTGGGCCGGCATTGCCTGGAACCTGCTCGGCCGCCCGGACCCGGTGCTGCTGGTGGAGGCAGGACCGGGCCGCGGCACGCTGATGGCCGACGCGCTGCGCGCCATTGGACGCGCGCAACCCGATTTCGCGGCCGCGGCGCAGGTGCACCTGATCGAGACGTCCTCCCGACTGCGCGCCGCGCAGGCGCAGCGGTTGAAGCAGGCCGTTTGGCACAACACGCTGGAGGACGTGCCGCACGGTCCGATGATCCTGCTGGCGAATGAATTCCTGGACGCGCTGCCGATCCGCCAGTTCGTGCGCCGCGGCGCCGGCTGGACGGAGCGTTATGTCGGCGACGGCGCCTGGGTCGAGGAGCCGGTCGAGCCGCCGGCGTTGCCGGCCATGGCCCATGTCCTCGAGGGAAAGGTCGTCGAGGTCAACGAACCCGCGCGCGCCTTCATTGCCGGTGTCGCTTCCCGCCTGCGGCGGAACCGCGGCGCAGCGTTGTTTATCGACTATGGCGCCGAGGCCGGCGTCCCGGCGGATACGCTGCAGGCAATCGCCGATGGCAAGCCAGTCAATCCGCTCTCGCCCCCCGGCAGTGCCGACCTGACTGCGCATGTCGATTTTGCGGATCTGGCACATGCCGCAAGAACTGCAGGTGCAAATGTGCAGGGGCCGGTGACGCAGCGGCACTTCCTGTTGCACCTGGGTTTGCGCGAGCGGACCGAGCGTTTGGCAGAGACAGCGAAGGAGGACCAGGCGGCAAGCCTGCGCAACGGCCTGTTGCGCCTGACCGCGCCGGACCAGATGGGGACGCTGTTCAAGGCACTGGCGCTGACTTCACCGCATTGTCCCACCCTGCCGGGCTTTGCGGACGGCTAAGCCAGCCCTATCCTTCCGCTCATGCAATCCCAAGACAGCGGGCGGTTTCGGCTCACTCGGACCAAATGGCTGATCGCGTCGCTTGCCGCCGCATGGCTGAGTGGCTGCACGCTTCAGCAAATCATGATCGGCGTATACTACAATATCCCAACGCCCCCGGCGGGCGACTGCCCGGCGATGTTCTGGCGCTTCTTCGTTAATGCAGATCGCGGCATCGAGGGGACGTTGGCGCGGTTTAATCAGCCGCCGTTCGCGATCCTGTCAGGCACAATGGCCGCCGACGACAGCTTCGCCATGACGGCGACCGAGATGCAGGGCAAGCGTACCGCCCGTGCCACCGGGCGCTTCACGTCCCAGATCAGCACCCTGTCGATCGAGGGTGACGGTGCCGGTCCGGCCTGCAATGGCCAGACGTTCAGCCTCCGCCTGGGGCGGTATTTGGCCCGCGCCAGCGGTGGCGGTGGTGGCGGCGAATGATGGGGCCGGTTCAACGTTCCGGCTGCCGGATGTAGCGTCTTTCTAAAACCGCCCGCTGAAGGCGGACTTAATCGGGAGAATCATTCATGCAGTTCGGCATTGCCATTCCCACCGCTGCGGATTCCTGGCGACTGGTGCGCCGCGCCGAGGAACTCGGCTTCAGCCACGCCTGGTTCTTCGATACGCAGATGCTCAGTGCTGATCCGTTCGTGGCGATGACCGCGGCGGCGATGAAGACAACGCGGATCAAGCTGGGGACCGGTGTGCTGATCCCGTCGAACCGCATCGCACCGGTGGCGGCCACCGCCTTCGCGTCACTGAATAAACTGGCGCCGGGCCGCATCGTTTTTGGCGTGTCGACTGGTTTCACCGGCCGCCGGACCATGGGGCTGGGCGCGGTCAGGCTGGCCGACATGGAGGAATACATCCGGGTAATCCAAGCGTTGTGGCGTGGGGAGACGGTAGAAACCATGCTCGAGGGCAAGCGGCGCAAGATTCGCCTGATGAACCCGGAGCTGGGTCTGATCAACATTACCGACGAAATGCCGACCTACATTGCCGCGTCGGGCCCCAAGGCGCGCGCCCTGACAGCGAAGATCGGCGCCGCCTGGATCGACAATGTTGCCGATGTCGAGCGCGGCGCGGCCACGCTGGACCAGATGCGGCAGGCTTGGCGCGCGGCCGGCCGCGGCGCCGACACGCTGACATCGGTCGCCTGGATCGGCGCCGCGGTGCTGGAAGAAGGCGAACCGGTCGACGGCCCGCGCGCCATGGCGCTTGTCGCGCCGCGGGCGGCGATGCTGTTGCACCGGGCGGCCGATACCGCGCTGGCGGGCTATCCGGCCCCTCTGGCGATGCGACCCGAGTTCGCCGATGCCGCCAAGGCGTATATCGAGCACGCGAGGACGTTCGAACCGCGGGACGCCTATTACCTCTCCAACCACCGCGGGCACCTGATGTTCGTACGTCCTGACGAACGTTCTTTCATCACGGCGGATATGATCCGCGGCACCAGCTTCATCGGCACATTGCCGGATCTGACCCGCCGCATTGCCGGCCTGCGCGATGCCGGGTTCAGCCAGGTCGTGTTCTCGATCCCGCCCGGGCAGGAGCATGCAATCGAGGATCTGGGCCGACTGCGCCGCGCGTTTGGCTAAGCTTATGCCGCGGCGGCTGCATTGGCGCCGATGATCCGGTCAAGTTGAACGCGGAACGCATCAGACACCGCTTCAGCGTCAAACGACACGCCAACGCAACTATCGTCGTGCACCGCCTTGACCGCTACGCGGACGGTCGCGTCGTGGCCAATGGACAATGTCGCGACGTCACCAATGGCCAGAGTGACAGGCACGCGCAACCGCGCCCCGCGCGGCGAAATATCGAGCAGACGCACCGGATGCTGCATGCCGTTGACGACTAGCACCGCGGGCTCATTAGCCGGCGAACGCCGACTGATCCGCCGATCGGCATCGGCCGTCGCCGTGCGGATAATCCGCATGATACTATGCTGCAACGAATTCATACTGGCCTCTACGGCGGCCGACCCTGTTCGAATGCCGTCAGCTCGCTGGCGGCTGTCCCCGGCATCGTGCGAGACATCCGCAATGCGTGCGGTCACTGACTGCACCGCACCACTGCTTTCCGTGACGTTACGAACGATCTCCTGCGTCGCTGCCGCCTGCTGCTCGATGGCTGCGGCCACTCCGGTGGAAACCACCGCAATTTCCTGGATGGCCGCGCCAACCTCGGCGACCACCTGGACTGCTGCCTGCGTCGCTTCCTGGATCGCCGACACCTGACCGGCAATCTCCTCAGTGGAGCGGGCGGTTTGACCGGCCAGATTCTTCACCTCGCTGGCCACGACGGCAAATCCCTTGCCCGCCTCACCGGCCCGGGCCGCCTCGATGGTCGCGTTCAACGCCAGGAGATTGGTCTGGCCAGCTATTGTGCGGATCAGCGCCACGACATCACCGATTCGCACGGCGGCCTCTGACAACGACCTTATGCGCTCCTGCGCTCGTGTTCCACGCTCGACCGCCCGCTGCGCTGCTTCACTCGCGCGGGCAATCTGCGTTGCGATCTCGTGGATCGAGGCCGACAACTGCTCGCTGGACGCGCTCACGGCCTGGGCGTTCGCCAGCGACTGATGGGCGGCGTCAGTCGCGTTCTCGGCATTACCACTGACCCGCTCTGTCAGCGCGGCGAGTTCATCCGACTGGCGAGCAATGGCGCCGGTGCTCGCGACCACGTTTGTCAATGCAGCGCGGGTTTCCTGCTCGACTGTATCCGCCATCGCCTGTACCGCGGCCTTGCGGTCTTCCGCGGCCCGGCGTTCGACTTCGGCGTGCTCCTGCACGTTAAAGGCAACGCGCGCACGCATTGCGCGCAACGCGCTGACGACCTGCCAATACTCCCGCGTCGCCGGGACGGGAATTGCACAATCGAGGTCTTTGCGGCGGATTGCCTCGAACCCCTCTCTAAGGATTCCTAACGGCAGGCGAACGGCTCGCATAACCAGCCAGGCACACAGCGGCAATGATACTGCACTGACGGCGACCGTGGCGACAGCGGCCCACCAGACAGGAGTCCCGCTGCCTCGCGCCGTCAGAGCAAGGCCAGCCAGAATGGCAACAGCCAGCAGTGCCACGCCAAGCAACGTAGCGAGCCGGGCGGTCAAGCTGTTGGCGACCACGTCTAAGCGGTCGAGCCAGCCGGTGCGAACCAGTTGTCCATCGCGTAGACGAAGGTGGCGGGCCGCACCAGCGCGGATGCGGCCATAGGCATCGGCCGCGTCACGGATCTGATTGCGGTCCGGTTTGGACCGGATGGAGATGTAACCCGTGACCCGGCCGTCCTCGACCTCCGGCGTGACATTCGCCCGCACCCAATAGAAGTCGCCGTTGCGGGTCCGGTTCTTGACCAGCCCATCCCAAGGTCGCCCCGCCTTGATCGTTGCCCAGAGATTGGCAAACGCCTCGCGCGGCATGTCGGGATGCCGGATCAGATTGTGCGGCTGTCCGACCAGTTCGTCGAGCGTGTAGCCGCTGACCTCGCAGAATGCCTGATTGGCGAAGACAATGCGTCCGCCTGTGTCGGTCCGCGAGACCAGTGGCTCGCCCGGCGGATAGTCGACTTCATGGTTGGTGACCGGCTCGTTGATTCGCATCAGTCGACGTACCCTGCTTATCGCGCATACCCGCCAAACCGCGTGATAGGGCCAAACAGTTAACAAACCCTTTCAGGGCGCATCACGGTTTTCTGTTGCTACCGCCGCACTCCTTCACCGCGGGCACCAGCGATTTTCGCCGCACGGGGTTCCGGCATACTTGTCGCGGCACGCCAGCAACGGCCTGATACCAGCGTTTGTGACGCTGGCCGAGGCGCCGGCATCGACCTTCCTGCACGGGCTGGGCAAACGTCTGGGCCGGCCACGCGCCATCATCGTCGCGTCGGCGCACCATCTTCGGGTCGGCCAGGTGCTGGCGACGCTGCGACAGGGAGATGTGCTGATTATCGGTTTGGGTGGTTTCACCTACGATCTGGCACATCTGCGTCGCGGGGATCCGAACGCCAAACCGACCCGGATGTCGTGGCCTTCACTGCGTGGTTGGACACGGCACTCCTGGAGCAGCGAATTGACGACCTGCTCTGCCTATCAGCAGCTGGCGTCCTTCGCCGAACGCCAGCATCCCACGGATGAACATCTGCTGCCGATCTACGTCGCCATGGGCGCCGGCGGCGCGCCAAGGCGGCTGCATGCATCAACGATGTACGCCAACCTCAGGATGGACGCTTACGCTTTCGCGTAGCAGCGCCTCCTGACAGCCGGCCCGGCATGGGCCACACTGCACCCTGTCGCCGGCAAAGCCCGGTCCAGCAAAGGGGGAAACAACCGTGAAGGTAGGATTTATCGGCGTCGGCAACATGGGCGGGCCGATGTGCCGCAACATCATCCGCAACACCAATCATGAGGTCATCGTCTTCGACCTAAACGCCGATGCGGTAAAGGCCTGCACGGATCTCGGGGCCACTTCCGGATCGTCGGTCGCCGACGTGGCCTCGCGCTGTGACGTCGTGATCACCTCACTGCCAATTCCCAAGGTGGTCGAGGAAGTCACCCTTGGCGCCAACGGCATCGCCGCTTCGGCCAAGCCGGGCAGCACCTTCATCGACCTGTCGACCAACTCGCCGGCGACGGCGCGGCGGGTGCACGAAGGCATGAAGGCCAAGGGCATCCACATGCTGGAGGCGCCGGTCTCCGGCGGCGTGGTTCGTGCCACTGACGGGACCATCGTCATCATGGTCGGCGGCGACGACAAGGTGTTCGAGCAGCAATTGCCGCTGCTGAAGTCGTTCAGCGGCGAGGTGGTGCATGTCGGCGACATCGGCATGGGCTCCACTGCCAAGCTGATCAACAACATGCTGGCGTTCTGCAACGCCGCCGCGGCCGCCGAGGCACTGATGATGGGCAAGAAGTCCGGTATCGACATGAAGAAGCTGGACGCGGTGATCCGCAATGCCTCGGGCATGTCGGCGGGCTATGCCAACATGGCGAGCAAGGCGTTGGCTGGAAATTATGCGCCGAGCTTTGCGCTTGACTTGGCGCACAAGGATTTGCGCCTGGCGCTGGAAATGGCCGACGAGCTCGGTGTGCCGGGGATGATCGCGCCGCAGGTCATGAGCCTGATGCGCATGGCGCGCGGCATGGGCATGGGCGGCGACGATTCAGCCTCGGTCATGCGCGTCTATGAGAAAGCGCTCGGCACCGACGTCCGCGCCTGATCGGTCGCGGCAGCCGTCGCGCCTGGCCGGCTGCCGCCCCACATCGTCGTGCCTGCGTAATCTTGCTGGAATTAGACGTCGGCGTGCTCCATTTCTCTTGACCGCATCCGCCGCAGCGGTGCTGGCGAGGGGGTTTCGCCGGAACTGAATTTGGGGCACGTGAAGAGCGGAAGGGCGGCAACCGGACGGGGGTACGATGAGCGAGATGAGCCATGTCCTGGTCGTCGAGGACGACCCGCTTGTGTCCGAAGTGATTGCAGCCGCGCTTGAAGATCAGTTCCGTACGACGATCGTCGAAACCGCCGCCGAAGCCCTGCGGGTGCTACAGGGCGGCGATGTGCGGTTGATGCTGCTTGACTGCACGCTGCCGGGTGGGCTGGACGAAGACCTGATCCCTGCGGCCGACCGCGCCGGGGCGTCGGTGGTGCTCATGTCCGGTGACCGTGGCCGGATCGACCAGATCGTCGACCGGCCGCGACCTTTTGTGCTCAAGCCGTTTAGCCTGGCCCGCCTGATGGAGACGGTGGAGAAGGCGATCGGCGACGGGTAACGCCCGGCGTCTTCCCGCCAGAAGCGGCCGCGGCACGTTCACATACTACGGCTTTGACGCCGTCGCCTGTGGTCCCGCGGCTGCGGACGCCGCGGTGCCGGGGGCCCCGGCGTTTGGTGCAGCGGCACCCGATTGTCCGCCGGCTGACCCGCCGGCACCGGCTAGCGGAGCCTGATCGGCCGGCTCACGCCCGCGTCCAGACTGTTGGCGAATGACATCATTGACACCAGCGGACGCCTCTGCGGCGACCACCGCGGCGATATCGCCCCAGTAGCCCTTAAGCGCGCCTGCCGGAATCTCGTTTAATTGGACCACCTTGCCGCGCTCCTGCCCGGCACCGGTCTTGACCGTCCAGACGATCTCCACGCGCTCCTGCGCCTTTGGGATGGGTATGACCTGCACCTCGCCCTGCACCACAAAGTCGGCGCCCGATGGCGTGGTGAGTACGATTGGACCAAGCGCGGCGAGCCGGGTGCGCATCTGCCGGGTCAGCGACGTATTCCCATCGCCCGGCGCGCCTGTGACATCGGTCACCAACACGCGCGCGGCGCGGTTATACAGACTGTTCGGGTCAGCCTTGTCGCGGGTGATCCGGATGCTGGTCAGCACCGCGCCGATGCGCGGCCCGGCGTCGGCTGCAACCCGCTCGTACAGCGCCTTGTCCGGCCTGGCCCAGACGGTGATCGGAATCGGTTCGCCGACGGCGCTGCCCTGCTCCTTGCCGGTCGGGTCCTGGATGCTGAACACGGGCGTCACCTGTCCACCCTGCTGCTGCACGCTGGTGATCACACGCCAGTCATTCTTCTGCGGCTGGCGCACCGTCGCCGGCACCTCCGACGCCTGCAGCGAAAGTGCAACCTCCGCCGCGAGATCCCGGCTTGCCGCATCTGGCAGCAGCGTATCGGTGCCAGGCGGCACCGCCAGTACAGCGGTCAACGGTGTCGCCAGCCGCCGCGCGGTGGCACCCGGATTGCCGAGGAACGGCTCCGGCAGGTCGCCGCAGGCTGACAGGACAAGGCACACCAACACCGCCAGCCAGGCCGGCAGCGCAACACGGAATCGACGGAGCATCATCGCCCGGGTTCAAGCAGATAGAGGCTCGCCGCGGTAGGGCAAAACGCCGGCGCCGGCGTGCACCGAAGTCACGCCGGCCTGATCACCGAGATCTGGTGGCCGATCGGGCCAGCCTGCAGCAGCGTCCGGCGGCGATGGCTGAAGAACTGATCCTCCTGCGTCACGGTGTCGTGACCTGTGACCTCGACGTGGGCCACGCCGGCCGCGCGCAGCCGTGCGGCACAGTAGCCAGAGAGGTTAAACTGCCACCGTTCCGGGCGGCGGCCAGGAGCAAAAAACACACTGTCATCGGCGCAGCGGGCGAGCACAGCGTCACGCAGGTCGGCGGCGACCTCATAGGATGGCTGGGCAATGCAGGGGCCGATAACGGCAGCAACGGCGGCGGGGTTGGCCCCAAGTTTCGCCATCGCGTGAACGGTCGCTTCCAAGACCCCGGCGACGGCGCCGCGCCAGCCGGCATGTGCGGCGCCAACAATGTTTCGACCGGCATCGACGAACAGGACCGGTGCGCAGTCGGCGGTGACGATGCCCAGGGCCACATCGGGGCGATCTGTCACCATCGCGTCCGCTTTGGGCCCGGCACCGGCAGCCCACGGTTCTGTCACCGTGATCACCGCGGTGCCGTGCACCTGGGTCAGGCCCACAAGACGTTCGGGCGGAACGCCGATGGCGTGCGCAACACGCGCCCGATTGGCGCGCACCGACGCGGGATCGTCTGGGCTCGACAGGCTGCAGTTCAGGCTGGCAAATGCACCGGCCGACACGCCGCCGCGGCGGGTGAAGAAGCCATGCGGTGCGTCGAGCGCATCATGAGTCACGGCATCCGGCATCGGCGAATCGGCTCCCCTGGCTTGATACGCCGATGTGCGCGGGACCGGCCGGCTGGGTCAATCATTCTCGCCTTGCGATATCCATCCCGCCGCATAGCTCGTGTGTGCTATTATGGCTCTCCGGAGGCCGCGGCAAACCAGAACAGCAGGCAAGGCGACGTCCGGGCCATCCACAGCGATGGCAGGCCAGTGTTTCCACGGTAGCGCAGCGTCCGCACCACACAAAAATCTGGCGATCGCCTCTGCCGGGTAGCGGCGTGGCAGCGTAGGGAGGAACCGGATGATCGGCATCGACTGGGGCATGACCAGCTTCCGCGCATTCCGTATTGCCCGCGACGGCACGATCCGCGACCGGCGCATGTCGCCCCGCGGCATAGTCAACGTCCCGGATGGACGCTTCGGCGATACGCTGCGCGAGGAAATTGGTCCCTGGCTCGCGGCCGGGGAATCGCAGGTGCTGTTATCCGGCCTGATCGGCGGGCGGCAGGGCTGGAAGCTGGCGCCGCACATTCCCTGCCCCGCCGGCGTAGCGGAACTGGCTGCCGGCCTGGTGGAGATTGGCTTCGACTGGGCGAGGGTGAAGCTCGTACCAGGCCTGTCCGGCTTCGATCCGTCCGGCGTCGCGGAGCTGATGCGGGGCGAGGAGACTCAGGTTGTCGGCGTGCCGGCGCTGCTGCGCGACGGCGGGCTTGCCTGCCTGCCTGGCCCGCATTCGCGGTGGGTGCGGGTGCGCGACGGGCGCATTGTCAGCTTCACCACGCACATGACGGGGGAGGCGTACGCTGCGCTACGCGGCTACACGATCCTGGTGCGCACGATGCGGGATGGGCGGGTGGACGGCCCGCCCTTCGACGCCGGCGTCAGCCGCTCTGGTCAGGCAGGCGGGTTGCTGCACCACGTCTTCGGCGTGCGGGCCCTGAACCTCGCCGGGGATTTGTCGGAGGTCGATACTCCTGCCTACCTGTCCGGCATCCTGGTCGGCCATGAGGTGCGTGCGGCGCTGGCGCTGGAACCGGGCGCCGTCGTGCAGGTCATCGGCCAACCGGATGTCACCGCGCTCTACGCCAGAGCGATCGCTGCCTGCGGCGGTTATGCAGAGCGTCATGATGGCGAGGCTGCCGCGCGCGGCATGGCGCTGATCGCGGAACGGGCCGATTGGTCATAGGCGCTCTCTGAATGGCGACACGATCAGCGCGGGCAGCCGTGCGACCTGCTGCAGCCCGACGACAGGTCAGGCACCAGCTTCGTTCCTGTTATGTCCAAATTATCACGTTTTCGTGAGCATATCGCGCTTGTCTCGGCATGGTAACGGCGGTGCGATTTTCGCGACAGCCGGGACGCGCGGACCTGGACCATCCATGAGGTATCCAGATTATCGGTGGCGCAGGTTCAGCGGCGGCGTTCGCATCGATTAAGACGAGTACCGTTTCTGATTGGTCACAAAAAATGGATCAGGCCCGCCTGGGCGTCAGCGCCGCGCTTCGCGAGGATCAGTGGTAAGAGAGCGTCTCATTACGGTAGATTTTCATCGCAATTTATTGTTGCTACTGTCGATCCTGAAATATATTTGAACTTGCAATTAACCCGCTGAATCCGATCATGTCGGCGCGGCCACACAATTGATTTCATAAGGAACGTCACATGTCTTCATCGGTCACTGTCCTGGGCAGCGACAACAGCATGATTACGCTTTCGTTCGACTCAAGCTCTACTTTCACGCTGGCACGTCAGCTTGCCGATTTAATCAATACAAGCGTCACCGGCGGTGCAAACTACATAACCGCTTTCGATTCGGTTCCGGCGCCCGCGCTACCGCGTGGCTACGTCGGCGGCTACTACCAGCAGCAAACCAATTTCTCATTGATGCCGTCCGGTTACGTGGTTGACCTCGTGAAGACACCGGGCGCCGCCTTTGTCCAATCCTCCGACAAGGCAAACCAGATCATCATGTCGGATGAG
This sequence comes from Pseudomonadota bacterium, assembly GCA_018240405.1. GTDB lineage: Bacteria > Pseudomonadota > Alphaproteobacteria > Acetobacterales > Acetobacteraceae > Rhodopila. The sequence continues at coordinate 38,696 of JAFEFW010000005.1, read as the reverse complement.
AATACGGCGCTCACCTTCGTTGCGGCCGCCGGGTCTGGTACGGTCGTTGCCGGGGGCGCGGCTTCACATCTATTCGTTGCACAGGAAGCGTCCGGCTCCTGGAACCTGAACACCGGCACCGGGGATGATGTGATCCAGGCGTTAGGCAGCGGCAACGACACCGTCAATGCCGGGCTTGGAAACAACCTCATTGTCCTTGGAAGCGGCAGCGACTTCGTCGCGGCAACCGGAAATGACAGTATCATTGCACTTGGTAAATCCGCAACGATCAACGCGTTCGGCGCACACTCCACGCAGGTTTCAGGCGGGCGCAGCGACCTGATATTCGTCGGCGGCATGGGTGGTGCCACGATCGACGGCGGTTCCGGCAGCGATACCTACCTCGGCGCAGCCGCGGTTGGCGCCGAACAGGTGGTCCGCGGCGGCTCGGCCGGCAAGAATCTGCTGATCGCCGGGAACGGCCCGGCCACCCTGTTTGGCGGCGGTAACAAGGACGAGCTTTATGCCATTGGATCGGCCGCGCAGGTGTTGCGCGCTGCCGACGGCAACGAAACGTTGTCCGCTGCCGGCTCGACAGGTAGCACGACCCTGGCCGGCGGTTCCGGCCACACCGTGCTCGTCGCCGGCCAAGGCAGCACCACCTTCGAGTTCATCCAGGGCATGAAAGGCCAGGATGTCGTGCAAGGACTGACCTCATTCAGCAATTTCACCATCCATCTGACCAACTATCAGCCGTCGGAAGTTACGCAAGCGCTCGCAACGCAAAAGAGCCAGCACGGGTCAACGACCATTTCATTATCAGACGGCACGAAAGTGACGTTCGAAAACATCAGTCACCTCACCCGGAGCGACTTCAGCTGACCTGACATCCGGCGCTGTGCCGGACAGGCTCGACCCGTCCGGTTCACCGCGCGACTGCGAGCACCCGGTCAATGAAGGCACCGGCGCTGCCAAGATAATTCGCCGGGTCGATCATCCGCTCGATCGCATGCCGGTCGAGTTGCGACGACAGCACGGACTCACGCATCAGCGCGTCGGCCAGTGGAATCCGTTCTGCCAATGACACATCGCAGGCGTGCTTGACGACGTGATGCGCCTCACCGCGGCCGAGCAGCGGCGCGAGGCCCATCATCACCGCCTCCGACACGATCAGGCCGTGCGTGATGTCCAGGTTGGCACGCATGCGCGCCGTGTCCACGACCATGCCTTCCGCAATATTCCGAGCGTGCAGCAGCGCGCCATGGGTCAGGACAAAGCTTTGCGGCAGGACCAATGCCTCGGCCTGCCAGGGACCGGTGGCGCGCTCATGGTCCTGTGCCATCGCACCCAGCATCACCGGCACCAGGCCTTGCACTGTGCGTGACGCGGCCAGAATATACTCCGACGCGATCGGGTTGCGCTTCTGCGGCATGGTGGAGGATTGGCCGCGGCCGTGCACATACGGTTCCGCCACCTCGCCCACTTCGGTCTGTGCGAGCAGGATGATGTCGGTAGCGAACTTGGCCAGGTTGCCGCAAACCAGGCCGAGGAAGCTGACCGCTTCCGCTAGCCCATCGCGACAGACGTGCCATGGTGCGGGTGGCGCATTTAGTCCAAGCTCCACCGCAAGGTCCTCCATGACGCGCAGGCCATCGTTGCCAAGCGAGGCCAGCGTACCGGCAGCGCCGGCGAATTCCACCACCTGCACGCGCGGGCGAAGCTGCCGCAGGCGTTCGCGGTGTCCGATGAACGGCATGGCCCAAATCGCGCATTTCAGGCCGAACGTGGTCGGCAGCGCCTGTTGCAGATGGGTGCGACCCGCCATCACCGTGTCGCGGTGCCGGTCGGCCTGCGCCGCCAGCGCGGCGACGATTGCCGTCAGTTCAGCCTCGATCAGGTCGAGCCCGTCGCGCACCTGCAGCACCGTCGCGGTGTCCATGATGTCCTGCGTCGTGGCGCCCCAATGCGTCCACCGACCGGCCTCGCCCGCCGCTTCGGACAGGCCGGCGACGAGGCCGACAACGGGGTAGCCAACATTGCGCGCGCTGGCGGCAAGATCCTCCGGCCGTAGGTTTTCGAACCGCGCAGCGGCAGCGATGGCCTCGGCCGCGTCACCGGGAATGATGCCGAGCCGCGCCTGCACGCGGGCGAGGGCCGCTTCGACGTCGAGCATGCGCTGGAAGTAGGTGGCTTCGTCGAACACCGCGCGCATCGCGTCGCTGCCGTAGAGCGTGCCCAGAATCGGGCCGTCGGCGGGGTTTACGGGCATGAGGCGGGCTCCTGCATGAACGTGCCGTGCAAAATTGGCATCGTGCGACAAAAGGGCTGCTTCGGCTTGCCGCGATCCGGGCACAGGGTTGTCCGGCTCACCGTTGCACAACGTGCGGTTCGCAGCGATCCGGGCTGACTGGCATGACGAGGCGCCTGGGCTGCGTACCGGTATAAGCCAGAGCGGACACCGTCCGGCAACCCGCGCCGGCCCGCGTCAAAGGAACGAAATCGGATCGACGTCCACATCCACACGGCAACCACGGGGCACGGGCACCGTGGACAACCACTGGCGCAGGATCGGCTGCACCGCCACGTCGCGGCGCACCTTCAGCAGCAGGCGCCGCCGATGCCGCCCACGCAATAGCGACATCGGCGCCGGCGCCGGCCCTAGAATGGTGACACCCTCGCCGTAAGGTGCCGCCCGGCCCAACTCACGCGCGAGCCCATCGGCGTCAGCGGCGGTATCGGCGCTGACGATCAGCCCCGCAAGGCGGCCATAAGGCGGCCATTCGCCGTCCCGCCGGCTATCGGCTTCGCTGGCCATGAAGGCATCGAGGTCACCATGCAGCAGCGCCTGCATCACCGGATGTTCCGGGATGAAGGTCTGCAACATCACCTGGCCCGGCGCTTCCGCCCGTCCGGCACGACCGGCAACCTGGTGCAGCAACTGCACGGTTCGTTCGGACGCGCGCAGTTCGCCCCCGGCCAGGCCGAGGTCGGCATCGACGACGCCGACGCAGGTGAGGTGCGGGAAGTGCCAGCCCTTGGCAACAAGCTGCGTGCCGATGATCAGATCAACCGCCCTGTCCTCAATCGCATGCGCCGCATCGGCCGCGGCATGCGGGCCAGTAATCGTGTCGCTGGCCATGATCAGACGGCGTGCCTCCGGGAACGCCTCGGCCGCCTCCTCAGTAATGCGCTCGATGCCCGGGCCGACCGGAGTCAGGCTGTCCTTGACGTGGCAGTTCGGGCACTCGGATGGGATCGGTATGGTATGGCCGCAATGGTGACAGAGAAGCTGGTGCCGCGTACGATGCTCGACCAGCCAGGCAGAGCAGTTCGGGCACTGCATGCGGTGGCCGCACGCGCGGCAGAGTGTCAGCGGCGCATAGCCGCGGCGGTTGAGGAACAGCATCGCCTGCTCGCCGCGTTCCAGCGTGGCATGGACAGCGGCAACCAGCGGCGGGGCCAGAAATTTGCCGCGCTCCGGAGGCGTTTCCCGCAGATCCACCAGTTCGACCTTCGGTAGCGATGCACCGCCATGGCGGTTGGCCAGCCGCAGATGCGCATATCGCCCGGCCTCGACATTGGCCACTGTCTCCAGGCTGGGCGTTGCCGACACCAGTACTGCCGGACAGGAGGACAGCCGCGCCCTGACGACCGCCATGTCGCGGGCATTGTAGATGACGCCGTCCTGCTGCTTGAAAGCCGCTTCGTGCTCCTCGTCCACGACCACCAGGCCCAGGTCCGGGAATGGCAGGAACAGGGCAGACCGGGCGCCGACGATGACCGGCGCCTTGCCCTCGGCCACCGCCTTGCGGGTGATCTTGCGGATGCGCGAGCCGAGGTCGGAGTGCCATACCGCGGGGGCAACACCGAAACGGCGCTGAAAGCGCTCGATCCACTGTGACGACAGGGCGATTTCCGGCAGCATCACCAGCGCCTGCCGCCCGGCGCGCAGGCATTCGGCGACGGCTTCGAGGTAGACTTCGGTTTTGCCGGAGCCGGTGACGCCGTCCAGCAGGGTGACGGAGAACGTCCGCTGCGCGACCGCCTGCCGCAGCGCAGCGGCCGCTTCCTGCTGCTGCGGCGAGAGTTCGGCGCCGTGGCGGTCCGGGTCGGGCCTTTGGAACGGCGGTTCGGCGGCGCCGTGTTCGGCGACCAGCAACCCGGCATCGGCCATACCGCGCAGTACGCCGGCGCTGACCCCGGCCGCCACGCCAAGATCCGCCGCCGCCATCGGCTCACGCTTCGCCAGTGCGTCCAGCACACGGCGGCGCGGCGGGGTGATCCGGCCCGTCGTGGACGGCACCTCGGCGCGACGATAGAGCAGCACGCGCGTGTCCTGCGTCGACAGCACACGCAGCGCCATCGCCAGCACGTCGCCCGGCGGTGACAGCGTGTAGGCGGCAACCCAGTCGACAAAGCGGCGCAGAGGCGCCGGCATCGGCGCGCTGTCGATGATGCCGACAATCGGCTTCAGCTTGTGCGCCGGGACCGCATCGCCGGCGGGCTCATCCCAGACGACACCGACCTCTTCGCGCCTATTCAGCGGCACCAGCACGATATCGCCCGGCCGCGGATCCATGTCCCGCGGCACCGCGTAGTCAAACGGGCCGGCAAACGGGTATGGCAGCAGCACCGGCACACGTCGGATCGCGCTGCCGGAGCGCGCCTGGTCCCCAGCCGCTGGCGCGGCTGGCAGGTGGTCCAACAGGGCAGCCCGGTCCGGGCGGTTGCGGCGTGCGTCGTGATCCATCGCGAACGCTGATGTGGCGAATACGCTGCCCGACGCCAACACCCAGCATGCGATCGACCGCAGAAAGGTCTGCGCCGCGACCGGCTATGCCTGTTTCTGCAGCATGACCGCGCGGGGCGGCGGGCTATGCGCGTAGGCCAGCAGCGCCGCCGGATAGGTCGACGAATCGGTCCAAGTTGTACCGTCCGACGCCTCGACCGATTGCTGCGACGAGGCGAGGTCCGCGTCCGCCGGGGGCGCCGGCGTTCCCGCGTCAAGGAACAGTGCCGGTCCGGACGGTTTGCCGCGCCCGGTATCGGCGGGAGTCGCCGTTTCGCCGCCAGTACTGTCGAATCCGCTGGGCGGGGGTGTCCGGATACTACGCGGCGCCTGCGCCGGGCTGGCGCCGCTGCTCTGCCATTGCAGCATCGCGGCCTGGAGTTCCCGGCTCAATGGCTGCGCCGGGCTCGCTGGGTCATTCGTCGTTGCTGGCGAAGCGATAGACGGCGCGGCGGATGTTGTGACAGTGGGCGAGGCAGGCTCCGGGGCACTGAGCCTCTGGGTGCCATGTAGCCCAACAGGATTGATGGTGAGTCCCGACATCGGTCTGTCCTCCGCCTGCCGCGCGTTGCGGTACCGCCCTGAACAACAGCCAGCAGATATCGCAAAACTGTTAACAATTCGTAAACTCAACGCGGTCCGGCAGCCAAACCGGGTGAGGATGGATCACCCTACAGATCGTGCCCCGAGTACGAGCAGTTGAAGCTCTTGTTGCACAGAGGGAAGTCGGCAACGATGTTGCCCTCGATCGCAGCCTCCAGCAGCGGCCACTGGAACCAGGACGCGTCGCGCAGATGGCAGCGCTCGACGCGGCCACCGCCCACCCGCAGCCAGACCAGGACGTCACCGCGGAACGCCTCGGCCATCGCCACCCCTTCGCCGCTGTCGCCCGCCAAATGCGCCAGCACCGGACCGTCCGGCAGCGTGTCCAGCAGCCAGACCAGCAGCTTCAGGCTTTGATCCACCTCACGAAGTCGAATCCACACACGCGCATTCACGTCGCCTTGTACCAGCACCGGTATCTCGAAGGTCAGCGCGTCGTAAGGCGGATACGGGACGTCGCGCCGCGCATCGAAATCCCGCCCCGAGGCTCTACCGATATAACCGCCGGCCCCGAACTGGCGGGCCAGCGCAGGCTTCAGGATGCCGGTGCTGACCGTGCGATCCTGCAACGAGGTCGTATTGTCATAGAGCCGCACCAGCGGCGGCAATACGGCGGCAACTTCGGCGACGGCCGCGCGGACGGCGGATAGCGCGGACACGTCCGGGTCAACGGCCACGCCGCCCGGAACGATCCGATCCATCATCATTCGGTGCCCGAAGCCGGCGGCGGCGGCTCGCAACACCTTCTCCCGTAGCACAGCACAATGGGCGAGCATGATACTGAACGAGGCATCGTTGCAGATGGCGCCGAAGTCGCCGATGTGATTGGCGATGCGTTCAAGCTCCGCCATCACCGCGCGCAGCGCCACCGCCCGCGCCGGTGGCTCCGTGCCGGTCGCCGCCTCCACGGCACGAGCGAAGGCCAGCGCATAAGCGACGGTGCTGTCGCCCGACACGCGGCTGGCCAGCTTCGCCGCCCGTTCCAGCGACGCTCCGGCCATCAGGAGGTCAACGCCCTTGTGGACGTAGCCCAGGCGCTCCTCCAACCGCACCACCGTCTCACCGTCGCAGGTGAAGCGGAAATGCCCCGGCTCGATGATGCCGGCGTGTACCGGCCCGACGGGAATCTGGTGCAGGGCCTCGCCGCGTGCCGGCAGGAAAGGATATGAATCGGCCGGCCGCGCCTCATCGCCCCAGCGGCCGTGGTCCAGCCAGGGGCGGCGGTCGGCCAGCCCAACCGGCTCCAGCCCAAACAGATCGTACAGCGACCGCTCCAGTCGGACCGCCGGCGGATGCTGCGCGCCAACCGATGGATAGCGGCCTTCGGGACACCCAAGGCTCAGCACGCCGGCCTCACGCTCGACCGGATCGTATAGCGCCATGTGCACCACGCCTGGCTCGCCCCAGAGCGACAGCAGAGTCAGCCCGCCGCTTGCCACCAGTTGCGTCGCCACCTGCCAGACCGGCGGGTCAATGACCGCGCGCGGCCAGGGGTGGTGTGCCGCGACCACCGAACCGGCGTCCAGCAGGCCAGAGAGCGCGCTCATCCCAGCAACGTCGCCACGTGTTCGAACCATTTCACCAAGGGCGGCGGCAGCCAGAATCCGGCTACCAACACCAACGCCAGATGGGCGAAGATCGGCAGGTAGGAGGCCCGCACCCGGCCGACCGGCCCGCGCACGGGACCAAAGGCCAGACCAGTCATGCGCAGCAGCAACGCGCCGAACGCCACCAGCAGGCCGAAGACCAGCACCAGCGCCAGCAGCGGCTGCTGGCTGAAGCTGGAGGAGATCACCAGGAACTCGCTGGTAAAGACGCCGAACGGCGGCAGCCCGACGATCGCGGCGACGCCGGCGACCAAGGTCCAGCCGAGCACCGGGTGGCTCTCGGTCAGGCCGCCCATGTCCGCAATACGCTGCGTGCCCTTCACCTGCGCGACGTGGCCGACCGAGAAGAAGATCGCCGACTTGGTCAGGCTGTGCATTGTCATCTGCAGCAACCCGGCGAAGTTGCCGAGCGGCCCTGCCATGCCGAAGGCGAACACGATGATTCCCATGTGCTCGATCGACGAGTAGGCAAACAGGCGTTTGATGTCCCGCCGCCGGTAGAGCATGAACGCGGCGAACAGCACCGACAGCAGCCCCATCCCAATCATCAGCGGGTTCGGCGCGATCGCGCCGGGGTTAGCCGCCAGCAGCACCTTGAAACGTAGCAGCGCATACAGCGCCACATTCAGCAGCAGGCCGGACAAGACGGCGGAGATCGGCGTCGGACCTTCGGCGTGCGCGTCCGGCAGCCAGGCGTGCAGCGGCGCCAGCCCGACCTTGGTGCCGTAGCCCAGCAGCAGGAAGATGAAGGCGATGTTCAGCAACGACGGATCGAAGGACGGCGCCAGCCGCAGCAGATGCGTCCAGACCATCGCCTCCATCCCCTCACCCGCCACCGGCCGCGCGGCGAGGTAGACGAGGATGGTGCCAAACAGCGCCAATGCGATGCCGACACTGCCAAGGATGAAGTATTTCCACGCCGCTTCCAGCGCCTCGGCGGTGCGGTACAGGCCGACCATCAGCACCGTGGTCAGCGTCGCCAGTTCCACCGCCACCCACATCAGGCCAATATTGTTGGCCAGCAGTGCCAGGTTCATGCCGAACATCATCAACTGGTACATAGCGTGGTAGAATCGGACCAGTTGCGGCTTCAGCTTGCCGCTATCCAGTTCGTGGCCGATATAGGACGCGCTGAACACGCTGGTGGTAAAGCCGACGAAGCAGTTCAGCACGACAAACACGATACTGAGATCGTCGACCATCAGGTACAGCCCGACCGCCGGGCGGTGCCATAGCAGCGAGACGGCGACGCCCAGCGACAGCGCCGACGCCACAACGTTTAGCGCGGCGCCGACGCGATAGCCCGGCAACAACGCCAGCAACGCTGCCGACACCAGCGGGATGAGCAGGATCGCCGAGACCGGATCGATGCTCATTCCTGGCCTCCGCGCGAACGGTCCAGCGCCTCGACGTCGATCGTGTCGAACTGCTCGCGGATGCGGAACAGGAAGACGCCGATGACGATCAGCGCGATCAGGATGGAGAACGCGACGCTGATCTCCACCACCAGCGGCATGCCGCGGGCGCCGGTGGCGGCGAGGATGATGCCGTTCTCCAGCGACATGAACCCGACCACCTGGCTCAGCGCGTTGCGCCGCGTCACCATCATCAGCATGCCGATCATGACGACCGACAGCGCCAGCGCGATGTCCTCGCGTGCCACCGGGTCAACGTCGGAGGTGACGGGCAGCATGACCTCCAGCGACAGCGCCACCAGCGCGATCCCGGCGAGCATGGTCAGGCCAATGCCGCCGACGGTCTCGATTTCGCGATGGATCCCCATCTGGAACACCATGCGGCGCAGGACCATCGGGATCAGGATGGCCTTGAAGCCTAGCGCCAGGGCGGCGGTGATGAACAGGTGCGGTGCATCCTGAATCCAGGCCTGCCAGGCGACCGACAGCGCCAGCACCACGGCATGCAGCGACAGCACGTGCAGCAGCGCCAGCAAACGGTCCTGGTACAGCATCAGGAAGCTGACCAGCACCAGCCCGCCGGCCAGCATATGGGCGATGTCGAAGGAGAGGCCGTGGCTCATGGCTACATCCCCTCCTACATTCCCTGAGATACGAACAGCAGCAGCACGCCCAGCAGGCCGAGCATGAGGGCGGCGCCGAGGTAGTTGGGCACGCGGAAGACGCGCATCTTTGCCACGGCGGTTTCGGCTACCCCAAGCGCCGCGCCCAGCACCGCCATCTTGGCAATCCAGGAGGTGACGCCGACCGCATTGCCAAGTGGGCTGTTGGTATCGCCGGCCAGGCCAATGGGGATGAAAATGCAGGCGATCATCGAGATGTAGAGCATCAGCTTCAACGAAGCCGCCCACTCGATCATCGCCAGATGCCGGCCGGAGTATTCCAGCACCATCGCCTCATGCACCATGGTCAGTTCCAGGTGCGTTGCGGGGTTGTCCACCGGCACGCGGCCGTTCTCGGCGATCGCAACCACCAGCAGCGCGATCAGAGCCATGGCCAGTGAGACGCGGATGCCGGCGGCGCCGCTCAGCATGTATTCAGCGACGGTCGATAATTGCGTCGACCCGGCGATCAGCGCGACCGAGAACACGATCATCAGCATCGCTGGTTCGGCAATCGAGGCGATCATCACCTCCCGCGAGGCGCCGATGCCGCCGAAGGCCGTGCCGATATCCATCCCCGCCAGCGCCAGCGCAAAGCGGGCGCTGCCCAGCAGCGCGGTGATGGCGATCAGGTCGCCCGACCAGGAGAACATCAGGTTGGCGGCGAAGGTCGGGATCAGCGCCGCGGCCACCCAGGTGGCGGCAAAGACGAAATACGGCGCGACGCGAAACAGCCAGGAGGCGTTGTCGGCGATCACGGCCTCCTTTCCCAGCAGGCGGCGCAGGTCGCGGTAGGGCTGAACCAGATCCGGCCCGCGCCGGCGCTGCAGCCGCGCCTTCACCTTGCGGACGTAGCCGGTGAGCAGCGGGGCGAGCAGCAGGATGACAGTCATCTGCACGCCCTGCGCAAGCAGCGCGTGCAGCATGGCCAGGACGTCGGCGCCTTTCATTGCCACAACGCCAGTGTCAGCAGCAGCACCACCAGGGCGCCGAACACAAAGCTCAGATAGCTGCGGATGGTCAGGAACTGCAGGACGTTCATCCGCTCGGCGATCCAGCTCACCAGGCCGGCGATCGGCGCGTAAAGCGGATCCCAGATCGGGTCCCAGCGGCGCTGGGTGATGGAGGCGGCGCGCCGTTCACCCGGCGCCGGCATGTCCACGCTGTCGCGGACGCGAAAGATCACACCGAACACGCGGCGGATCGGCTGCTGGAAGCTGGTAGCGGAATACTGCGTGTCGGGTGCGGCCTGTGGGAAGCCGCAATCCCAGGGCGGGCTACGCCGGATGCCGCGCGACACACGATGAACCGCGGCAATGGTCAGCAGCATGGAGACGGCAATGAAACTGAACACCAGCAGGCCGTTATAGGAGCTGCGGGAGGCCGCAATCGGCGCAATTGTCAGCCACGGGTCGGCCAGTTGCACCGGCATGCGAGCACCGGTCATCGCCTGCGAAACTGGCGCCAGAGCATCGATCACCGCGCCGGGGAAGATGCCGGCCAGCAGGCACAGCAGCGCGAAGCCGCCCATCGCTGTCAGCGACCAGTGATCGACCTCCGTCGCCTGCTCCGCCGCCGGGGTGCGCGGGCGGCCGAGGAACGCGGCGCCATAGGCGCGGACGAAGCAGGCCGCGGCCAATGCGGCGGCGAGTGCCAGCAGCGCGCCGTCCACCGGGAACATCAGCTTCAGGCCCCATTGCGGTAGTTGCGGGCGCAACAGCACCGCCTGGAAGGTCAGCCATTCCGACGCGAACCCGTTCAGCGGCGGCAGCGCCGACACCGCCATGCAGCCGGCAAGGAAGAAGAAGGCGGTGACGGGCATGCGATGGATCAGGCCGCCCATCGTCTCCATGTCACGCCGTCCGGTTGCGTTCAGCACCGCACCGGCGCCGAAGAACAGCAGGCTCTTGAACAGCGTGTGGTTGAAGGCGTGGAACAATGCGGCCGTGATCGCCAGCGCCGCGCCGGCGGCGAAACCGTTCAGCCGGAACGCAAGAGCCATGCCGAGACCGACGAAGATGATGCCGATATTCTCGACCGTGGAGTAGGCCAGCAACCGCTTCAGGTCCCGCTCCAGCACCGCCTGCAGGACACCCAGCACGGCGGTGATGCCGCCAGCCACCAGCACCAGCGTCGCCGTCCACCAGGGCTGCGGCGCCAGCAGGTCGAACACAATGCGGACGAACCCGTATACCGCCACCTTCGTCATGACCCCGCTCATCAATGCCGACACGTGGCTCGGCGCCGCCGGATGCGCGAGCGGCAGCCAGACATGCAGGGGAACGAGACCGGCCTTCGACCCGGCGCCAATCAGCGCCAGCACAAAGGCGCCGGCAGTGACGCCCGGTCCGGCGGCGTGCAGGCGCATATTGTCGAAGGCCAGGCCGCCACCGGCCCCGGCCAGCAGGCCGAAGGCGAGCAGCAGCGTCAGGCCGCTGAATGTCGCCATGAGCAGATAGACGTAGCCTGGCTGCGGCGCGGACGGCGCGGTCGCCTCATCCTGGTGCGCCATGACCAACGCCCAGGAGGACAGCGACATCAGTTCCCAGCCGAACAGGAACAGGAACGCATCATCCGCCAGGATCACCAGTGTCATGCCCGCCAGGAAGGCAGGAAAGAACGGCAGCACCCGCCCCGGATGGTGTTCGGACTGGCCGTAGCCGAGGGCGAACAGGCTGGCGCCGCCGCCGCCCAGACCAATCAATGCCAGAAAAAAGCCGGATAGCGCGTCCAGGCGCAGATGGCCGCCGACCCATGGAATGCCGATCGGCAGGACGATGCGCTGGATGTCGCCCGTCAGCGCGGCGAGGCCGCCGCCCAGCAGTACAGCGCACAGCACAAGGCTGCCGCCGTAGACTAATACCCGCCCGGCCTGGACTCGCGCGGTGACGATGCCAACGACCCCCAGCACGATGAAGGCCGGGACAACAGCGGCAAGCTGGCCGATCATGCGTCCCCCGGTGGTGCGGTCAGGCGCACGCCGCGGCCGCCTGCGGCGCTGACCGCGCCTTCCGCGATCAGTTCGATGCCGGCGGCGTTCAGGGCGCCAACCAGCTTCATCAGCGAATCGACGTTGCCACGCACCACGCCGCCACTTGCCTCCATCCGCTGGATGGTTGGCAGCGACAGGCCCGACAATTCCGCCAGCGAGCGCTGGTCCAGGCCGAGCAGCGCCCGCGCGGCGCGCATCTGGCCGGCAGTGATCATGGCAGGAGAACCGTCCGCGGATCGGCTTGCGCCGACGCAGCGCTTTCCGGTGATAATCGACTTGAGCTCATGTCTGAGACATCAGTTATCCGCTACAGGATCGGAAACTGACGTATCCTACATCAGAGTCAAGATTTTCGAGTCAGCGGTATGCGCACCCCAGGCCCGCGCACGATCGGCAGCACGCTGGCATTCTGGGACAGGTTGGAATCGCGGCCTTGCTGCCAGGTCAGCGGCGGCAACGGGCCCCACGCCACGCCCGTTGGTTCGGCAAAACCGCTGATCTGCTCGCGCACGGTCATCAGCGGGTGGTCGGCCGGGATATGCCGCTCCAGCGCGGTGATCAGGTCGGTGAACGCGTAGGGCTTGACCATGATCAGCGTGGCGCCGGCGACCTCGGCCGCGTGCGTCTGCCGGCGGCGGTGGCTGCGTGCGGTCAGGACGATCGGCGTATCGTGGTAACGCGGCAGATGCCGGATGCGAGCGCACGCTTCGAAACTGCTGAGATCCGGCAAGGCGGTGTCGAGCACCACGAGACGAGCATCGGTCTGCTGCGCGTACGTCTCGGCCTGCGGGCCACTGGCGGCCATCAGCACCGCGAAGCCGACCTGAGTGAACTCGACCCGCAGCATATTGCCGAAGATCGGGTCGGGCTCCGCGATGATGATGACGTGCGGGATGGCCATGCCCACGCATGGTGCAAGGCAAATGGTTGATGGATGATTAACCGCGCATCGCCCGCCTGCTGTCGCCCATCTGCTTGCCGATCCGCGGAGGGCATGCTTGGTATTGCCCCGGCGCGTGGTAGCGCGAACATAACGCGGCGCCTGATCGCGGGAGGAACCCATGAAGATCACCCAGATGGAGACGCTGCGCGCCGACGCCGGTTGGCGCATGTTCTCCTTCCTGAAAGTCACTACGGACGACGGCATCATCGGCTGGTCGGAGTTCAACGAAAGCTTTGGCAGTGCCGGCCTGGCCGATGTGATCAACGCGCTGTCCCCGGTTGTCATCGGCCGCGACCCACGGCGCTACGAGCAGATCACGCAGCACCTGCATGTGCTGACACGACAGTCGCGCGGCGGGTTGAACCAGCAGGCGATCGCTGCAATCGAGAACGCGCTGCTCGATGTTGCCGGCAAGGCCTACGGCGTTCCAGTCTGCGCTCTGTTCGGCGGCCCGATCCGTGAGCGCATTCCTGTCTACTGGTCGCATTTCGGCACCTACCGCGTGCGCAGCGCCGCATTGATGGGCGTCCCGGAACTGCGCGACTACGACGATCTGGCGCGCCATGCGCAGGAGGTGCGGAATCTGGGCTTCCGGGCGCTGAAGACCAACATCATGCCCTACATCGACGGCAAGCTGCAGTCTTTCGTTCCGGGCTTCGGACGCACGCCGGGCTGGCCGGAGCTGAACTGGGACAATCGCCTGACCCGCGGTGTCGCCGAACAATTGTCCATGATCCGTGCCGCGGTCGGGCCGGATATGGGAATTCACCTCGATATCAACTTCAACTTCAAGACCGAGGGATTCAAGCGCATCGCCGATGTCGTTGGCGACGCGAACCTGACCTGGCTAGAGATCGACACGCACGACGCACCGGCGCTGGCCGAGATCAAGCGTGGAGCGCCCTGCCCGATCGCATCCTGCGAAACATTGCATGGACGGCGCGAGTTCAAGCCGTTCTTCGACCTCTACGCCACCGACGTGGCAATCGTCGACGTGATCTGGAACGGCTTGGTGGAGTCGGCGAAGATTGCCGCCATGGCGGATGTGTACGAGATCAACTGCGCACCGCACAATTTCTACGGCCATCTGTGCAGCGCCATCAGTGCGCATTTCAGCGCCATCATCCCGAACTTCCGGGTGATGGAGATCGACATCGACAGCGCGCCGTGGCGGGACGAATTCTACACCACGATCCCGGTGATCGAGAACGGCGAGTTCGTGCTGCCCACCGGCCCCGGCTGGGGCATTGACGTGAATGAGAAGGCGGTACGCGCACGGCCGCCGAAGTCGTAACGTATTCCGTAAGCAAGGAGAGAAACGTTGGCAAAGTTCAAGATCGCCACTCCCGCCGGGGCCAGCTTCACCGTCGCCGGCGGCGGCTATGACGATGAGATGCGTGAACTCGAGGGCGTCGACTGCGAGATCGTCGAAGGTCCAATGGATGAGGATGGATTTGCCAAGTTCGCGCAGGACGCGGACGTGATCTATGCCAAGGGCATTCGCTTTTCCAAGACGCTTATTGATGCGTTACCGGAGCGCTGCCGCGCGATCGTGCTGGGCAGTGTCGGTGTGGACAGCGTTGATGTGAAGGCGGCGACGGCGCGCGGCATTCCGGTCACGAACTGTCCTGACACATTCATCGAGGAAGTCGCCGATCACGCGATGATGCTGCTGCTGTCGACGTTCCGGCGTACGATCGAACAGGACAAGATGGTGCGCGAGGGCCGCTGGCGCGAAGGCCGCCCAGCCCTGCTGCAGATTCCCCGCCTGATGGGCCAGACGCTCGGGCTGATCTCCTTCGGCCACGTTGCTCGCGCGGTGGCGAAGCGGGCAAAGCCGTTCGGGCTCCGCGTGATCGCTTATGACCCGTTCATCGAAGAACTGGTCATGGTGGAACACGGCGTGCTGCCGGTGACGTTGGAAGAAGTGATGTCACAGTCCGACTTCGTTTCGATGCACGCGCCTGCGCGTCCCGAAGTCGAGGGCATGCTGGGCGAGAAGCACTTCAGGATGATGAAGAAGACGGCGATCTTCATCAACACCGGCCGCGGCCCAACGGTCCAGGAGTCGGCGCTGATTAAGGCGCTGGAGGAGAAGTGGTTCGCTTACGCCGGCCTGGACGTGCTGGAGATCGAGCCACCGGGTGACAACAATCCGTTGCTGAAAATGGACAACGTCATCCTGTCGGCGCACACGGCGTCGGCCTCGGCTCGTTTCGATCCGGCGCGCAAGGCGCATGTCGGGCGGGAGCTGCGCCTGGTTCTGGAAGGCCGCTGGCCGATGAGCTGCGTCAACCCGGCGACGCTGCAGAAC
Source organism: Pseudomonadota bacterium (assembly GCA_018240405.1). Lineage (GTDB taxonomy): Bacteria > Pseudomonadota > Alphaproteobacteria > Acetobacterales > Acetobacteraceae > Rhodopila. Next base: position 23,392 of record JAFEFW010000005.1, on the reverse strand, counting down.
AGCACCAAGCTGATGCGCTGGCAGCCGATTTCGATGGAACGTGGGCCGAATAGCTGAAGGCTGGAATCAGGCGTCGGGCTAAACTCCGGGTATATGGAGGTCGCGGCCGTGAAGGCCGCGGCCTATCATTTCTTGTGCGAACCGGGAAAGCCAAGGACGACAACAGGTTTGCTGTTCCGCAATTACGGCGGCCGCCTGAGCCTAAAGCCGCAATCGGCTTTAGGCATGGAGAGCGCGAGGAACCACTAAGCCCAATGGAGATGCCTTCCCGCGCGACGTGTTGAGGCGCTGGCTGCAACCGCATCATAGCGGCTGCAAGGTTTCGTCTGCGGCGATCGGCCGGTGCCGCGCTGGATCGAACGGAGCAGAACGCATTCGTGAGAAGGGTTATGAAGCCATGCGGCCCAGGTAACCCCTGGCACTACCCTGGCCAGAGCCCCGGACCCCGCACCACCCGCGCTTGACGGCGCGCCGCGCGCCTCAACATCCTGCCCAGACGCAGACCGGAAACCCACGGCATGACCGACCTCTCGCCGCTGATCGCGCGGCCGGGCCCTAACACCCTGTCCTACTTCGATCCTGCCTTCCCGGACCGCCGCCTGATCCTTCATGCCGCCCGCCCGGCGGAGTGGCACCCGGACCAACCAATCGTCCTCGTGCACCACGGCGTTGCCCGCAATGGCCAGGACTACCGCGACTACTGGTTACCGCACGTCGACGCAGGCGGCTTTCTGGCCATCGCTATCGAGTTTCCTGAGGACAGCTTCCCGGAATACCTCTGGTATAATTTCGGCAACCTGCACACCAAGGACGGCCAGCCGAACCCACGCGAGCGATGGACCTTCGGCATCGGGCCGCGCCTGTTCACCGCTCTGCGCGCGCAGGGTATCACCACGTCACCGCAATACGGCTTGTTCGGCCACTCCGCCGGCGGCCAGTATGTCCACCGCATGCTGTCGTTCGGCTACCGGGAGCACATCGCCATCGCCGTCAGCGCCAATGCCGGTACCTACGCCATGCCGGACCTGGCTATCGACTGGCCCTGGGGCATCGGGGCGGTTGGACTAACCGACGCTGACCTGCCTGCCCTGCTGGACCTGCCGCTGACCATCATGACCGGCACCGAGGACACCAAGACCACCGGCCGCTTCTTCCCGAAGGGCCCGAAATCCATGCGCCAGGGGCCGCACAGGCACGGCCGCGCGCACGCCTACCATCGCCTCGGCCATGAGGCCGCGACCCGGATCGGCGTGCATTGCCGCTGGCAGCTGCTGGACGTGCCCGGCGTCGGGCACGACGGGCGCCGGATGTCGGATGCTGCCGCACCGGTGATCGCGGCGGCGCTGCGGCAGGGCGCTACGCGGCCAGCCGCGCCGCGCGGACAAAGCGCTGCTGGCGACTTTGCAGATACCGCCACGCCAGCTTCGTGCTGATCTCCGACACCCTGCCACGTGGCGTCAGCCCGCAGGTCTTCAGCACCATGCCAATACCGCGCTGGATGTGGTGATAGCGGTAGCAGCCCATCGCCGGCGCCATGTAGGCGGCGATGCAGCGCTTATGCTCATAGGCCGTCGAAGCCGGCTCATTGCCACAGTGATAGGCGTAGGCGAGTTCATCGTCTTCCGACTCGGTGATACGCCCCAGCGCGATCCGCAGCCTGCTGAGCTTTGAAAGTCGCTCGCGCTGCAGGTAGCGGTGCATGTGGTCGTAGAACAGCTTGAAGTGTCTGTACTCATCGGCGGCGATCAGCTTGCAGATCTGCTTCAGCACTGGTTCCTGCGTCGCCTCGCCAAGGGCGCTGTAGTAGCTGGACGTGCCGGTCTCAACCATGCAGCGGGCGATCAGTTCACCGGTGCGGGAGCCACGAATCGACGCGTCGGCATCGATCCTGATCTTGTAGCCGTCCTTGTAGCGCGCAAACGCGGCAGCGTAGTCCCAGGCCGAGTCCGCCATCATCGACCATTTGCCCAGCGCCTCACCATGCTGGACCTCTTCCTCGGCCCAATGGTCGGCCGCCTGGCGGAAGTCCGGGTCATCGCTGAACACACTGTTCAGGTACAGCGCGTAGTCGGAGCCGTTACGCTCGACCATCGCGGCAGCCTTGACGATGGGCACCAGCGCCGGGTCGACCGCCGTCGGATCAAATCGGTCCCAGGCCACATCCTCTACGCGCCAATGCTTCATGGCCGCGCCATGCCGGGTCGGGTACGCGAAGCGATGCTGCGGTGCATGACAGGGCTATATAGCCCAGCCCGGCGTCGATCAAAGTGGCACCGCGACCGGAGCGGGATCACGCGCGGCAGTAGCGTCACGGACTGGCCGCACCGTGGCGGACGCGTCACACCCGAGCGGATGGTTGCCGCGCCACCAGCACAGCGGCGGCAATCTGAAAACCGATGCATAGCGCCAGAACCGGGCCGTAGCTGCCGGTCATGTCGCGGATTGCTCCCAGCAGGGCGGGTGACAGGGCGAAGGTGAACTGACCGCAGGCAGAACTGAGGCTGATGACCCGACTGAACACGGTCGCCGGGAACTCGCGCTGCACGATCAGCGCCGGGAACGTGATCACATTACCGACCGACAGGCCGAACAGGATGCAGCCGGCATAGAGTGCGACCGGCTGGTCGAGGAACAGCAGCATCAGCGCCAGGCCGCACGCCTGGCTGACCACGCTGGCGGCTGCCGCGGGCCGCTGCGGCAGCCGGTCGATGACTCCCGCCAGCACCAGACGCCCCGCCATCGCCGCCACCGACGTCAGCGCCAGCGCCGCCGCGCTCCCGCTCGGTCCCAGCGCCGGCAGGACCATGGACACCAGATGAACGATCGTGCCGACCTGCGCGGCCAGGGCGAGCGCGAACGGCAGCGAGATCGACCAGAACCGCCAACTTCGCAGCAGGTTGCCGGTCGTGACATGTGGCGCGGCTGTCGCCGCGGCAACTGCGTTGGTCACAAGCCGCGTCCGTTTGGGAAAGGCGATGGCGACCATCGGCAGCACAACGGTCCAGGCCGCCACGGCGACCAGTGGCACCGCTGTCTCGACACCCTGGCGCTGGCTCAGCGCGGCCAGCACAGGCGCCACGGTAAAACCAGCCGCGCTGGCGCCATTCAGGGCGAGCGTGATTGCCAGCCCGCGCTGGTGCTGAAAATACAGTGCCAGACTGGTCGAGATGGCAGTTGAGGTGCAGCAGGACCAGCCGGCCCCCATGACCGCAGCGGCAGCGAACAACTCCCACGGGTGGTTGCTGCGGCTGAACCAGATCGCGCCACCGCCCAGTAGGATTGTGCCGACGGCGAGGAGCCGCGTCGGGCCGAACCAGCGCAGCGCGACATGGGTTTGCGTCAGGCAGACCGCGCCAAACAGGTAATAGCCTGTGATGGCGCTGGAGATCAGCGCCGTTGGCCAACCACGAATCTGGTGCAACTCAGCCAGATAGACCGACAGGCCGGTGAAGCCGAAACCCCAGCCGAAAATCGCGGTGGCGAAGCAGGCGAGCACGGCCGGCCAGGCCCGCGCCATCTCCGTCGACTCCGCGGAGACGTCTCTGATGCGCGTGCTCATTGGCCATTGCCCGTGTCGCGGCGCCCAATCTGCCGCATTCGCTGGGCGGTAAGGATCATGGCGCTGACTGTACCAGGTATGCGCAAGCTGGTGGTTCGGTTACGGCCGAAGTGAGGCGATCAGTGTGATCCCGCGAGCCAGGGCCGTTCAGGATGCCAAACCGCCACCTCCACCGCACCCGGTGCGCTTCACAGTTTTCACATTCTTTCGCTCGGATCGCGGTATAGACGTCGGCGAGGGCATCGGGGCCGGGTTGTAAAATCATGCCGGCGGACCGGCCATCATCGGATTCAGGCGACGGAGTGACGACATGCAGCCTGTGTCCCCGCAGCCGCCGCTGCAGGCGCGCGTTACGTCGGTCCAGCATGACCTGATTGCAGGAGTAACGCTCGCGGCCTACGCGATTCCGGTCTCGCTTGCATATGCAACGCTGGCGGGCCTGCCGCCGCAGGTCGGGCTTTACGGGTATATGGCCGGAGGGCTCGGATATGCCCTGGCTGGGTCATCGCGATATCTTGCGGTCGGCCCGACCTCGGCGATCTCGTTGATGATTGGCGGGACGGTCGGGTCGATTGCCGGTGACAACCCGGGTGCCACCTACCAGATCGTTGTGAATACGGCGGTCGTCGCAGGCCTGATTTGCCTGCTGGCGTGGCTGTTCCGCCTTAGTGTTCTGGTCAAGCTGATCAGCGACAGCGTTCTGACCGGGTTCAAGGCTGGTGCCGGGCTCACCATCGCGCTTACCCAGATGCCGGCCCTGCTTGGTGTGCCCGGCGGCGGCCACAGCACGCCGGAGCGTATCCTGTTGCTGCTGCAACAACTCAACCAGACGAATGTGCCGACGCTGGCGTTTGGCCTCGCGGTGCTGGCGTTGCTGATCGCCGGCGACCGGTTTCTCCCGGGCAAGCCCATCTCGCTCGCTGTCGTGGCGCTTTCGATTGCCGTCGCCTCAATGCTCGGCGTGTCACGGTTTGGCGTGGCCGTCACCGGCGTCATTCCGCCTGGACTGCCGTCCTTCGTCTGGCCCGACCTGCGGCTGCATAACTATGAAGGCATTGTGCCGCTTGCCGCCGGCTGCGTCCTGCTGGCCTATATTGAGGGCGTCGCCGCGGCACGTGCCTTTGCCCTGAAACACGGGCAGGAGATCAATCCACGCCGTGAGTTCCTGGGACTGGGGGCTGCCAATCTCGCTACCGGGCTCATCGGCGGCTATCCCGTCGCTGGAGGCTTGTCGCAGACGGCCGTGAATGAGAGCGCAGGCGCGCGCTCCCGCCTGTCGCTGATGTTCGCTTCGGTAACGCTGGCGTTTTGCCTGCTGTTCCTGACCGGCTTGCTGGCAGACCTGCCGAAGGCCGTCCTGGCCGCGGTCGTGCTGCTCGCCGTCCGCGGGCTGATCGATGCACGCGCGATACTGCATATGGCCACTGTCAGCCGGGTCGACTTGCTGCATGCGTGCACGGCATTTGCTGGCGTGCTGGTGCTGGGCATCCTGCAGGGCATTCTACTCGCCGCGCTGGTATCGGTGCTGCAGCTTCTGTTCCGTTATTCCGCCCCGCATGTTGCGTACCTCGGACGCATACCGGGAACGCAGCAGTTTTCCGACCTGTTGCATCACCCGCAAAACGAGCCGCTGCCTGGTGTTCTGGCATTCCGGCCGGAGGCGTCGCTGCTTTACCTCAATGCGGACTACGTGCTGTCCAGCGTTATGACGCGCCTGGCAGCCTTTCCGCCCGGCACCGTGCAATGCGTGGTCTGCGACCTCTCGGCGTCGCCGCGCATGGACCTCGCCGGCACGCGCATGCTGGGAGATCTCCAACACCGACTGGCGGAACAAGGAGTCCGCCTCGTGCTAGCGAACGCCCTGTCACCGGTACGCGACCTGCTGCGCGCCGAAGGCCTGGAAGGGAGCATCGGCGGCATTGCGGACCACATCAGCCTGCTCGACGCAGTGGCACATCGCTAAGCGCCTCCGGCCGCCAGACCATTGGCACTGCGCTACTTACAGCAACTGGCGCACCGGCGGACCTGGCCACCCCAACTCGTGGTTTACCTCGTCGCCTGGGTTGGCCGCGCTGCTTTGAACTCTACGATTATCCGCTAAGCGGATGAAAATTAGCTTGCCGGCACGGTCAGCACCGGCGCCTGCGGCGTGACACCGGTTTCCGCCAACGAGAAAAAGATCATCAGAAAGGTAAAGACCCGCTTTGACATCAGATCGTTGTCATCGATCCAGTACCAGGTGCCGCGATACCGCACCGCTGAATAAACGTCGTTAGGCAAGGACGGCCCAGCCATGATGCGGATGAGTGGCTTGTCGCGCGGGTTATCCGCGGTCGATTGCCGGGTTGAAGCCACAGTCCTGCCGGAAACGATATGCTCAGGCGGAACCTCAATGCCCGCAGCAACCTCGAGAAGTATTTCCACCATCGACCGCGTCAGCAGCGAGATTTCGTTCGGGCCGCGCGCCAACAGGCCAAAACCTACCTGCAGTTCGCCACGATCATTGGGCTTTACCCTAAGAATACGCCGGACGGTTACGAGATCTTCATCGGTCGCCGCACTGCGCTGGCCGGATAGGACGAGAAGGCCGATTTGATCCTTGCCCTTCTTTTCCAGGCGAAGGCTAACCGAGCCTGTCAGCTGCAACCGCCGCAGCGCATCCATCAACTCATAGAATTGCGGATCGGCGTCGCGCGCACGGGCGCCGACTCCGGTTCGGTTGTAGACGCCGTTGATCGCCCGCGTTGTGACCAGCAGCACATTGTCCGCGGGGTAGCCGGCCTGAATCAGCTCAAATACCTCGCTCGGCGGCAGCGGCGTCAGCAGGCTGCGGGCAAACTTCTCGCCAGCCAGCGGCGTGTACGAGATTGTTGGCCGGTCCTGGTAGGCGGCGGATGCACCGACCGTACCGAAGCTGCGCGGGATCGTGTTGGTCAGGTTGGAGCTGAGCTGTCCGCCCGCCGATAGTTGCCCCTGGAACGTATAGGCACTGATCACCGATGACACGTCCAGAAAGCTTGGCGCATCGCCGTAACGCAGTCGGACAATGTTGAGCAGTGTCTGCTCCTTCCATGATTCAGCCACGGCGGTCAGGTAGTCCAGCCGGTCGCGCGGCATGCTGGTCGGACCAATGGAGCCGCACCCGACTATTGCAATCGGCACGACACAGATCGCAGCGCGGCGCAGCAGGAAGCGGACAAAATGCATGAACTATCCTTCACGCGCGGTCATAAGCGCAGGTGGTCTATGCGCAATGATCCGGCGCAAGTACGGTATCGACCTGCCCGACATCGCCCGGCCCTTTGATCCCCCCTGGCCGCGCCCGCATGACGCAACTTCACCCCCTTCAAATAAAAAGCCACTCCAAACTTGTCGAGATTTTGTTGATGACGATCAAGGATGGGGTCAATCATTGTGACGATAAATAACCGGTGGTCATTGCCGGCATATGAAGGGGGAACATCATGGAAAAGGCGAAAACACGACGGCATCTTGAAGAATCCGCCGTTACCAATGCGACAAAAGTCGATCCGCCTGTCCACCCCACCGCACCAGCCGTGGAGCGCCAGCTTTCGACCGAAGAGCGCTTCACCGCCGGCAAGGCCTTGCGTGACCGAACGCCGCGCGTGGAACACGCCAAGTGGAAGCGGGCCGAGAGCCGGACCGATCCGGTCGATACGCTGATGGCCAGTGACGGTGACCGTGTAGCGGACCTTGTTCCCATCCGATACGGCCGGATGATGCAATCACCGTTCGCATTCTATCGTGGTTCGGCCGCATTAATGGCTGCTGACCTTGCTACTACGCCGGCCACAGACGTGCGCGTGCAGGCTTGCGGCGATTGCCACCTGATGAATTTCGGTGGCTTCGCCACGCCGGAGCGCAGCATTCTGTTCGACATCAATGATTTCGACGAGACGCTGCCGGCGCCGTGGGAGTGGGACATCAAGCGTCTGGCTGCTTCTTTTGTACTGGCGGCGCGCGCCAACAACATGTCGGACAGCGACGCCCGCGATGCAGCAGTAGCCGCCACACGGTCCTATAGAAAGCGGATGCGGTCTTTTGCCGAAATGCATCCGATAGATGTGTGGTACGCTCGGATTACCTCGGAGGACGTCATCAGCCTTGTCCCGCCAGCGGAGCAGGCTCGCATACGAAAGCGTGTAGCCAAGATCGCACAGCAGGACGGCTCCGAAGCCGATTTTCCCAAGCTGGCTGATGTGGTCGGCGGCAGGTTGGGCATTCGCGACACACCGCCGCTGATCTTCCATCCGGAAGTCACACGGGCTCCGGACTTTCATGCCGTGCTGTCGCAAGTGATGGCGTCCTACCGCGAGACACTGCCTGACGATCGCCGCGTACTGCTCGATCGGTATCATTTGGTGGATGCCGCCATGAAAGTGGTCGGCGTCGGCAGCGTCGGGCGACGCTGCTGGATTGCGCTGATGATGTCGGCATCGAATGATCCGCTGTTCCTGCAGTTCAAGGAGGCGGTGGCCTCAGTGCTCGAACCTTATGCCGGGGCCAGCGAATACTCGCATCACGGCCAGCGGGTCGTGGCGGGACAACGGCTGACACAACCGGCCTCCGACATGTTCCTCGGCTGGGTTACGGCGCAGGCAAATGGGCGGCAATTCTACGTGCGTCAACTGCGCGATGCGAAGATCAAGGCGCTGGTCGAGACGTTCGACAAGACGCTGCTCACTGTCTACGCCCGCGCCTGTGGCTGGGTGCTGGCCCGCGCCCATGCCAAATCTGGCGATGCGGCAATGATCAGCGGCTATCTCGGTGGCAATGACGTGTTTGACAAGGCGATGGGCGACTTCGCCATGACCTACGCAGACCAAGCTGAACGTGATCATGCCACGCTGAAGGCGGCCGTGCGCAAGGGAAAGGTCAGGGCTTTCCTGGAGGCCTGAAGCGAGGCCCGCTACGATTACAGTTGAGTGGCAGAAACCGGGCAAGGACCGTACGGGGGTCCTTGTCCCGCAGCGTCAAACTCGACGAGTCGAGCACGGATCACCACGTTGGAGCTGTGGGCGAACATTTCTGTTGCCAGCGTGCTCAAACTGACGGGTCGTGATCCGCTGGCGCATCGTAGAGTCGCCGAGCGGACGCTGCCGCTCGCACACCGGTACCACGGGAGAGACCCAGGCCCTGCCTGTCGACCTGAAGGGAATTCCGGGTATCCTCGGCATCGAACGCGCGGCCACCGACACCAGCGTCGAGACGCTCCAGATAGTGCCGTGCTGCAAACCGGCGATCTTCGGGTGCCGCACCGTCCGCAAGGCTCTGCAGTGCCGCCCGTAGCCGGCGGAGCACCTGCACCGACGTCATGCCGTACTGGCGGATTTCGTCGAACGACAAGGTAAGGTAGTCGGCCCACACTGGCATCGGGAGGACCACGCGGAGCGTGCCCTGCGTGTCCTTTATCCGTCCAGCTTCCAGGTCACTCTGCCCAAGCCTCTGCAGCAGATCTTCAATCTGGTCGATTGCCTGCACAGCAGTGGTGGGGTCGTTGACGGCCGGTGATAGCGCACGGATGCCGATATCAACCAGCAGTCGGATTGCATACTTGGGGTCCTGCTCAAAGGTTCGACCGTTGCCGCGGCCAATGGCCCGCAGCAGGGCTGGTTCGGGTACTGGACGACGGCCGCCAATGACACGCGCCAGCACCGTGTCCTCGACAACCGTATCCCCAACCGCGCAGTCGAGCACAATAACGGCGTCCGCAGCCCGAGCCAGGGCCGTCAAGCGCGTTATGTTGAATCGGGTGATGGTGCGAGGGTGACCCGAATAGACGAGGGTCTGGGTCACCGGGCCGTCCGGCACCGCTCCCGGCTCCGGCGCATGAGCGGCACCTCGGGGAAGGCGCTGGAACAACGCGCCGATCACCGCCCGCCCGCTCTCTCCCACATTCGCCAGCACGTTCTGGATCAGCAGATCGTTCAGGCTGCGGATCAGCAGGGCGAAGGCCAGTAGACTGACGATGACCAGAACCAGCACGATGTCCATCGTCAAGACCGGCACGACCCCGGAACCGCTGCGATCGGTCCAGCCCACAGCCGATAGCGACATGACGAACGTCGCGAAGAAGATTCCCAGCGTGTGCGCCAGGATCGGACGGTGAGTGAACATGATCACGAGCCGCGGCGAGTAGGCGGCCGTGCTGAACTGCACCATCACAAAGGCGATGGCGAAGACGATGCCGACCAGTGCCAACATGCCGGAACTGATCGCGCCGAAGAATGCCAACGCAGACCCGACGGCCACACCATGGTCGTAGGCCGGCAGGTAGGCCTGCTCCAGCCGCGGGACGATAAAGCCGCAGATGATCCCGACCGCCAGATAGACGCCCGGGATCAGCCAGGTCGTCATGCGGACGGGCGCCAGTCCAGTTCAGGGACGAACTTGAACGGGTAGTTCGCCTCCTGATACCCGTGCGGCTTCTGGCGTTTGGGCAGCTCAATTTTCTGCTTCGGCAGATCCTCATAAGGAATCTGCTTGAGCAGGTGCGTGATCGTGTTCAGCCGTGCGCGCTTCTTGTCATCGGAATGCACGACGAACCACGGCGCCCAGGGCGTGTCGCTGGCCTTGAACATCGCGTCCCGCGCTCGGGAGTAGTCGTACCAGCGGCTGTACGACTCGAGGTCCATCGGCGACAGCTTCCAGGTCTTGCGCCCATCGTTGATCCGCGCTTCCAGACGGCGCGTCTGTTCCTTCTCGCTGACCTCCAGCCAGTATTTGATCAGGATGATTCCCGACTCGGTCATGGCCCTTTCAACCGCCGGGGTCATGGCGAGGAAGCGATCTGCCTGCTGCTCCGTGCAAAAGCCCATCACCCGCTCGACGCCCGCCCGGTTGTACCAACTGCGGTCGAAGATCACGATCTCGCCACCGGCCGGCAGGTGCGGGATGTAGCGCTGGATATACATCTGCGAGCGCTCGCGCTCCGTGGGCGCAGGCAAGGCGACGACGCGAAAGATGCGCGGGCTGACGCGCTCTGTGATGGCTTTGATCGTGCCGCCCTTCCCGGCCCCATCGCGTCCTTCAAACACAATGCAAACCCGCAGCTTCTTGTGCACGACCCATTGCTGCAGCTTGACCAGCTCAACATGCAGCTTGGCCAGCTCCCGTTCGTAGTCCTTGCCGGACAGCTTGGTGGCTCCTTCCGGCGCCGCCGGCTGCGCCGCGGCCGCGCGGCGCGCTTCCTTTTCCGCCTTCTTGGCCTTTTTGGCCTCTTTCGCAGCGCTCATGTCAGCCTTCTCCCGACAGGTCTTTCGGCCACGAGAAGAAGAGCCCGACGTCACCCGGCTTTCCATCTGGGAAGTTGATGACGCGTGCGCTCAGCTTGAAACCACCCGGCTCCATGTTCGCCTTCCAATAGTCGTATACGACGCGCGCACCCTTCGGCATGGTGTTGATCCAGTCCGGAACTTCGGGCTTCGGCGCGTTCTTGTCTGGCTTGACGATTGGCGGGGCGCCCGCGTTGAGGACTGAGCGGCCATCGTCGGTGCAGAAGCTGCTGGGAAACGATGCGAACATCAGCTCCGTCTCGCCGCGATCAAACGCACGCCTGATCTTTTCCATCGCTAGGTCAATGCCATGCTGGGTCAACTGAAATTCGTCGAGGCGCTTCTTGAAGGCAGCCAGTTCCTCGTCCTGCTTGCGCCTTAGCTGCTCTTCTGCTTCGCGTTCGCGGCGGCGACGGGCATCCCGGTCTGCAAACATCCCGGCGACGGAAAGTGTCTGTCGGTCACTCATGGCCTTCCCCTCCACATGTACCTGGACTTCATTTTATTGTGTTCTCAAGAACATGCTTTGATCGGTCTCAATGGATCAAGAAAAAACAAATGATGCGGGCTTCAGCGGCATATCAATCATGCTGACGGGTATTTTGTTCGGTTGCAGATGCAGCGATCGAGTCCGGAACAGGAGCCTGGTCGAGAACAGACGGGTCGCTCCATGCAGCAACCGTTCGATACCAGCATGTCTTTGTGCGTAACGCTTTTATATTCCGATATCGGAACGGACTGGCTCGTCTTCATGGCCGCTAACTCTGGCGACTTGGCAGCACGGCCGTCCGCAACCCTGCCTCATACTGTCATGGTCGGCCATGTGCCGGCCATCTACGACTTTGAAACCAATCCGAGATCTTCGAGGGTTTGATGCGCAAGTCGTGGATGGCAGGGACAGGCCAGGCCATGACAGCACAGGAGGTGGTGCGCCCACGTTAGCGCCTATCCGGCCTGTCCGGGCCACCGGAAGCCGCACGTGGTACTCAGTGGTCAGCTCTTCGGCGGGCTAGAGCGGCGAGGACGGTGACGGCCAATGCCTCAGACGGGTTGGTATGAATCCTCGGCGCCATGTTCCGCTATCGTCCAGGACCAGCAGGATGACACAAAAAAGCCGGCGGGGACGCCCCCTGCCGGCCATGTCTTGCAAAGCGCGTAAGAGCGGCCGACGGCTATGCCGCCGTCGCCTCCACCCGCGCCCGGGCTGCCTGGACCGCGTCGAGCGCCGCATCCTCCGCAGCAGTATCCAGCTTCGCAGCGTCGGCGTAGGCCGACTCGGCTTCCGCCAGTTGCCGCTCTGCGTCCGTGCGGTTCAACTCCGCCAGGGGCACAGCCTCATTGGCCAGCACCGTGCAGCGCTCCGGCGTCACCTCGGCAAAACCGCCATTGACGAACAACCGGTCGGTGACACGGTCGCCTTCATACAGATCGATCGTGCCGCCACGCAGCATGACGATCATGGGCGTGTGGCCTTCCAGCACACCCATGTCGCCTTCGCTGGCCGGGATGACCACCATGTCCACGGGACGGGACAGCAGCAGCCTTTCCGGACTGACGATCTCCAGGGAAATCGGCATCTACCCCGCTCCCTGGTCTCAGGCGTTCTGCTTCAGGCTCTCGGCCTTGGCCACCGCCTCTTCGATCGTGCCGACCATGTAGAAGGCGGCCTCCGGCAGGTGGTCATACTCGCCAGAGCAGATCGCCTTGAAGCTGCGGACGGTGTCGGCCACCGGCACCAGCTTGCCGGGGAAGCCGGTGAAGACTTCGGCCACGTGGAATGGCTGCGACAGGAAGCGCTGGATCTTGCGCGCCCGGGCCACGACCAGCTTGTCCTCTTCGGAAAGCTCGTCCATGCCCAGAATGGCGATGATGTCCTGCAGCGACTTGTAGGTCTGCAGGATACGCTGTGTCTCACGCGCGACCTGGTAGTGCTCCTCACCGACGATCCGCGGGTCGAGCGAACGCGACGTGGAGTCCAACGGGTCCACCGCCGGATAGATGCCCAGCTCCGCGATCTGACGCGAAAGCACCGTAGTGGCGTCCAAGTGGGCGAAGGAGGTGGCCGGCGCCGGGTCAGTCAGGTCGTCGGCCGGCACGTAGATGGCCTGCACCGAAGTGATCGAGCCCTTGTTGGTCGAGGTAATCCGCTCCTGCAGCGCGCCCATGTCGGTGGCCAGCGTCGGCTGATAGCCCACCGCCGAGGGGATACGGCCGAGCAGCGCGGACACTTCGGCGCCGGCCTGGGTGAAGCGGAAGATGTTGTCCACGAAGAACAGCACGTCCTGGCCTTCCTCGTCGCGGAAGTATTCGGCGAGCGACAGGCCTGACAGCGCGACGCGGGCGCGGGCGCCCGGCGGCTCATTCATCTGGCCGTAGACCAGCGCCACCTTGGAACCCTCAACCAGGTTGTGGTTGTCGTCCATCCGGATAACGCCGGCGTCGATCATCTCGTGGTACAGGTCGTTGCCTTCACGGGTACGCTCACCCACGCCGGCAAACACCGACACACCACCATGCGCCTTCGCGATGTTGTTGATCAGCTCCTGGATCAGCACGGTCTTGCCCACGCCGGCACCGCCGAACAGGCCGACCTTGCCGCCCTTCAGGTAGGGGCACAGCAGATCGACGACCTTGATGCCGGTCACCAGAATCTCGGCCGAGGTGGCCTGTTCCTCGAACGACGGGGCCTCACGATGGATCGGGTAGCGCTTGGTGGTGCCAAGCGGGCCCTTCTCATCGATCGGATCGCCGACGACGTTCAGGATGCGGCCCAGCGTCTCGGGCCCGACCGGCACGGTGATCGGTGCGCCGGTATCCACGACCTCATTGCCACGCACCAGGCCGTCGGTGCTGTCCATGGCGATGGTGCGGACGGTGCGCTCGCCCAATTCCTGCGCGACTTCCAGCACCAGGGTGCGGTCCTCGATCTTGGTGTGCAGCGCGTTCTGGATGAATGGCAGGTCGCCATCGAATTGCACGTCCACCACGGCCCCGAGGACCTGGGTCACGCGTCCGACAATATTGCTGGCCATGATGCGTCTTCCTTCGCGTAAGTCGTGGAGATCAGACGGCTTCCGCGCCGGAGATGATCTCGATCAGTTCCTTGGTGATGTTCGCCTGGCGGGCGCGGTTGTAGTTCAGCGACAGCCGCTTGATCATGTCGCCCGCGTTGCGCGTGGCGTTGTCCATCGCGGTCATGCGTGCGCCGTGTTCGCCGGCAGCACTTTCCAGCAGCGCGCGGTAAACCTGGATCGCCAGGGCCTGCGGCAGCAGGCGTGCGAGGATGGTTTCCTCATCCGGCTCGTATTCGTAGATCGCCCCGCTGGTATCCGCCGTTTCGCCTTCTGGCGGGGGCGGTGCCGGGATGATCTGCTGCTCCGTCACCACCTGCGATATGACCGACTGGAAGCGGTTATAGACGATTGTGGCAACGTCGATCTCACCGTTCGCAAGCATCTGCGTCACGCGCGTGCCGATCTCCTGCGCGTCGGTGAATTCCAGCCGGCGCTTGCCGGCATAGGAGATGTCGCCAACCAGCCGGCTGGCGAGCTCGCGGCGCAGATAGTCACGCCCCTTGCGGCCGACGGCGAGGATCTTCACCGTCTTGCCTTCATTCTCCAGCTTCCGCGCCAGATTGCGGGTGGCGCGGCCGATGTTCGAGTTGAACGCACCGGCGAGGCCGCGATCGGCCGTGACGGGAATCAGCAGGTGCACCTTGTCCGCGCCGGTGCCGACAAGCAGCGGTGGCGCCGTGGGCGAGCCAGCGACGGACGCTGCCAGCGCCCGCAGCATCCGCTCCATCCGCTCGGCGTAAGGCCGCGCGGCTTCCGCCTGGACCTGGGCACGACGGAGCTTCGACGCCGCCACCATCTTCATGGCGGAGGTGATCTTCTGCGTGGACTTAACGCTGTTGATGCGAGTCCGAAGTGCCTTCAGGCTGGGCATTGGGCGACCTCAGGCGAACGACTTGGCGAAGTTGTCCAGGAACGCCGTCAGGCTCTTCTCGGTGTCCGCCTTGATCTCCAGGTCCTTGCGGATCGCCTCGAGAATCGCCGGCTCACGCGCCTTCAGCTCCGAGATGAACTGCGCCTCAAATGAGCCGACGCGGTTGACCTCGATCCTGTCCAGGTAGCCGCGGACGCCGGCGAAGATCGCCACCACCATCTCCTCAACCGGCAGCGGCTTGTACTGCGGCTGCTTCAACAGTTCGGTCAGGCGCGAGCCGCGCGCCAGCAACTGCTGGGTGGAGGCATCCAGGTCGGAGGCGAACTGCGCGAACGCCGCCATTTCGCGGTACTGTGCCAGCTCCAGCTTGATGCGCCCGGCAACCTGCTTCATCGCCTTGACCTGGGCAGCAGAGCCCACGCGCGACACCGACAGGCCGACGTTCACCGCCGGGCGGATGCCGCGGAAGAACAGCTCCGTTTCCAGGAAGATCTGGCCGTCCGTAATGGAGATGACGTTGGTCGGGATATAGGCCGACACGTCACCAGCCTGCGTCTCGATCACCGGCAGCGCGGTCAGCGAACCGGCGCCGAAATCGTCGTTCATCTTCGCGGCGCGTTCCAGCAGGCGGGAGTGCAGGTAGAACACGTCGCCCGGATAGGCCTCACGGCCCGGCGGACGGCGCAGCAGCAGCGACATCTGGCGGTAGGCGACGGCCTGCTTCGACAGATCGTCATAGAAAATGACGGCGTGCTGGGCATTGTCGCGGAAATACTCACCCATCGTGCAGCCGGTATAAGGCGCCAGGAACTGCATCGGCGCCGGGTCCGAGGCGGTCGCGGCAACGACGATGGAGTACTCCAGCGCGCCCGTCTCTTCCAATGTGCGCACAAGCTGCGCAACGGTCGAGCGCTTCTGACCGACCGCGACGTAGATGCACTTCAGGGCCCGCTTCGGGTCACCGGAGGCGTTGTTGCCCTTCTGGTTGATGATCGTGTCGATGATCACCGCGGTCTTGCCGGTCTGGCGGTCGCCGATGATCAGCTCGCGCTGGCCACGGCCGATCGGGATCAGCGCGTCGATCGCCTTCAGGCCGGTCTGCATCGGCTCATGCACCGACTTGCGCGGGATGATGCCCGGCGCCTTCACCTCGACCCGGCGGCGCTCGGCGCCCTGGATCGGGCCCTTGCCGTCGATCGGGTTGCCCAACCCGTCCACCACACGGCCGAGCAGGCCGGGGCCGACGGGGACCTCCACGATCGAGCCGGTGCGGGAGACGGTGTCGCCTTCGCGGATCTGCTTGTCGTCGCCGAAGATAACGACACCGACATTGTCGGTTTCGAGGTTCAGCGCCATGCCCTGCAGGCCGGCCGACGGGAAGGCGACCATCTCGCCTGCCATCACATTCTGGAGTCCGAAGACGCGGGCGATGCCGTCACCAACGGACAGAACCTGGCCAGTCTCGGCTACGTTGGCTTCAGTGTCGAACGCGGCGATCTGCTTCTTCAGAATCTCCGAGATCTCGGCGGGGCGGATCTCCATCTTACGCGGCTCCCTTCATGGCGTACTGCAGGCGTTGCAGCCGGGACTTCAAACTGGTGTCGTAGAGTCGGGCGCCGATCCGGACGATCAGGCCGCCGAGCAGGTCGGGCTCGACCTTCTCATGGATGTTGACGTTGCCGTAGCCGGCCTCGATCAGGCGGGCGCGAAGCTGTTGGCGCTGTACGTCATTGAGGGGATGGGCGGAGACGACATGCGCGGTCACGATGCCACGGCGCTGTGCCACCAGGGCCGCGAACGCGGAAACGATCTCGCGCAATTGCCGAAGGCGACGGTTGGAGGTGACGACGCCGACGAAGTCACGCACGAACTTGCCAAAGCCTTGTTGTTCCAGCACAGCAAGCACCGCCGCGGTGCCGGTCTTCACGTCGATCAGCGGGGAGTCCAGCAGACGGCGGAAATCGGCGCTGGCGTCGATCAGGCGGCCGAGATGTTCCATCTCGGACACGACGGCATCGAGGGCGTGGTTGTCGTCGGCATGGGAGTACAACGCGGCAGCATAACGGTCAGCAAGACCGCCGCCGCCTGACGCAATGGTCGAAGCCTCAGACGCCACGAGCGTATCCATCGGTTGGGCCGGACGCCGGGGTCCGGGCGTGAACTGGGATTGGCCGGTTCGCCCGGCGCCGCGGCGTCTAGCATGGGGTCTGGAGGCACGCAACACGCCGCGGGCCGGGAATGTGACGTTTTGCGGGATTTGGCGCGGATTGTTCCGCCTTTGCATAGGTTTGCGCGGCCCTGTGGCCGCAGCCACAACCGCAGGTCTGATGGATGGATCGGGAAAGCACTTCGCCAGCGCCGCCACGCGCGGGGCCCGCGGCATCTGCGATGACTGCCGTGCCTGCTCGCTCGAATTGAGAGGCCGCCCTGCACGGTGAGAGCGCCCCCACAGGGCGCGATTGTCGATCGAAGGACGCCTACTCTTGGCGGCTGTGCGTCCGGTTCTGGCTGATGATCGTTACGACGCGAGATCTGGCCTGGTTACACGATATGCGCGACCGTCAACGCGCTGCTGCTGGTACGGCTCACGTGGCGGCCTTCCTGCCCGCTGCCGCTGCCGGGATTCGCCCGGCCCGGCAGGCTGGAGGCTACGGTCTATGCCTTCGACCGGCGCCGGCGCATGAACGCAAGGCCGGCAACCCCGGCACCAAGCACGCCCATGCTGGCCGGTTCGGGTACAGGCACCAGAGCAATCGAGGCGGTGTCACCAAAGTTCAGCGGGTCGCCGAATCGGCCGATCGCGCTTCCCAAGGCGTAGAAGCCGCTGCCACAGCCATCGAAAATCAAGGATTCTCCAGCACAGACGTTATTGAACGCCGTAAAGATCGGGCCGCCGTAGCACTCGCCACCATAGCCGTAACCGTAACCGCAGCCGGGCGAAAAGCCCGGGGTCGTGGTACCGTCCGCGCTCGAGCCGATGACATAGTCGATGATCACGCTTTGCCCGGCGAGCAGCGTGCCTAAGGAGATGCTGCTGGCATAGGAATCCCAGGCATAGGTGCCAAAATTGATGCCGGTCGAGAGGCCCCCGGGATTGAGGTTCAGCCCGCTCGCCCCGGTCTCCTGGAAGATTGGCGACGAACCAGGCGTCTGCAGATCCATCGAGGCGTGGTAATCCAGCTTGGTCACCACGGGCCCAGAATCGACCTGCGCCGTGATCACTGCTGACACCGACGACTTCTGACTGCCGTTTGCCCCAGGCGACAGAAATGCGCTCACTTCACCCGGCGAAAGCGTATAGTTGAAGACGTAGTTGCCGGTCTGCCCGACGGTGTACGTATTGGTATATCGCGCCGTACCGTCGATATGGTACGTGTTCTCGCCGGACGACCGGCTGCCTATGGTGCCGCTATCATATGCGTAGACATGTCCGAACGTGCTGTTGCCGGCGCCATCCGAAGCAATTGGAAGAATGTCGTGCGGCGGCGAGACCGGCGATGAAGTGAGGCCACCGATGCTTGAGGTGGCGGTCGCGCTCAATACAATATTTGCCTGAGCCGCCGGCGCGATGACCGCGAAAGCAACCGCAGAACACGAGATCAGCAGACTGACCCGAAGTGGAGATCCGACCCGCATTTCCTCCCCCTTCACCGCGTTTCCGGCGGCATTTGCCAAAAGCCAATTATAACATGCCGTTAACTATATATTAATCATGGCGCCGATTCAACTGCCGTTGTGCGTAATGCTACATCATTGCACAGATCATGGCAGATTTCGGCAATTGCCTCCGCTGCCATGGCGGGGGAGAAGCCATGATAGTAACGGGCAAAGGCCACAGCCCGGTCGCGGCAGAGCGTGGCGTCAAGCACGACCCGCAATGCCGCCTGAACCATTTCCTCGGTGGCCCCAGGCACCAGCCCGACCCCGAGAGCCTGCTGATGAACACGGTATGTCACCATGTCCTGCTCCAGGTGCTCTGGCGCGACCAGCACCGGGCGACCAGCCAATAGCGCCGCGGCGACCGTACCGATGCCCTGGCAGAGGACAGCGTCGCAGTCAGCGAGGACCTGTTGCATGTGCACCGGCTCCAGCGATACGCGCAGCGTGCTGCCAGCCACCTCGGGCACTGCCGCCGCAGCCAGACCACGGGCGTACAGCAAGACCGGGATGCCGCTCTGGCGCAAGGCGCTGACGACGGTACGGAACAGTGGATGGGCGGCGTTCAGATAGGCAAACAGCCGCGCCCCCGGTTGGTCCGGCCATTCCGGTGCCACGCCCCGCGAATCGCCGAATACCGGCCCGTAATAGTCCGCCTCGCCACGCCCGACATAGTGATCCAGTTCCCTGAATGTGCACAGGAAGCTCGCATCGACATCGAACAGATCCGCCAGCCCGGCCAAACGATGGACGCCCGGACCAGCCGCATCGACCAGCGCCGCGTTGATCGACGCCGTCGCCGCCGTATCGAGCAGCGCCAACCGTTCGACCGGCGGCGCCTCCCAGGCGCGGGTGAAGGGCAGCGGACGTGTCGGCGGCGGCAGCGTGTAGCCCTGTCCGATGACGGCCACCCGAACCCCATCCAGCCGCGCGGCCAACATGGCCGTGGGCGCAAAATCGGCCAGCACCAGCGCCGGCTGCAAGCGTTCGAAGCCCCGGCGCCAGGCGCGGAGCATAGCGCCGACCGCCGGCGCCTTTGCGTAGCCACAGCCCAGTAACAACTGTGCATAGGAATCCGTTGCCGCCGGAGCACCCCAGTCGCGGCGCAGTTCCGGTGCCGGGTACACTGGTATTCCGAGCGGATGGAACACCTGGTGCGCCGGACGGGGCTCATTGCAGACCATGCTAAGGGAGTGGCCGCGCGCCTGCAGAAACCCGGCAATGACGCGCAGCCGCTCGAGATGCCCCCTGCCGCCGCCCAGCTCCCATGCCATCAGGATGTTCGCCACCGCCGCCTCCGTTACTTGACGGGGTGCCAGAGCATCGGCTCTGGCGTCAGCACCAGCCCGTGATCCCGCACCGCAAAATCCGCGTCGCGAAAGCCCGGCCGGTACACGAACGTTCCGGGCGCCAGGCTCCAGTGGTCGGCGGATGCCGTGTAGTGGCGGCCGCGCCGTGCCGGCGGCGTGTACGGCCCGTCGCCGCCCACTTCCTCCAGCATGCAGGCGGCCGCGCGCAACGCCGTCGGCCAGAGGACCTCGCTATGGCCGGACCAACCGGCTGCGCATCCGGCATCCAGCACCTGCAATCCGCGGCGCGTGACCCGGCTGAACGGCAGAAAGGCTTTGGTCAGCGCGGCATCGGGAAGCGGCGCGCCAGGTGACAGCAAGGACGGCCACCAGTGCGGCGTGGGCGCGTGCAGGCGGTCGCGAATCGACGTCGCCAGCAGGTCCGCCTGAGAACCGGACAATTCATCAAACAGAGCGCGCCAGGAGCCCGTGTAGCGCACGTCATATTCAATGAGCCAGTAATGCTCGTAATGCGGGTTCCGGCGGTAGAACCACAGCACGGGCAGGTCGCAACTGCCATTCACCCAATCATGGTCGAGGAAGGCCAGCCGGACCGGGTATGGCAACTCCGCCAGGTCCGCCGTCGTCAGCATGATGACCGGCCATGGCGCCGGCGCGAACACCGGCTTTGAGACGCCATAGCCGATGACGACAAGGTCGGTGTCAGGTAATTCCGCCCGCAGCCGCGCCACTTCCCGCCGCAAGGCCGGCGTGTCGCTGTGGCCCCGGTAGAGTATGACGTCGCGGCTGGGCATGCGCCGGATTATGGCGCGTTCGTATCAAGACGAGAACGTGAATCCGCAATGCTCGGACCACGCGGCGGACAGCCGCCGGTCAATCCTGGACAGGCGGCGCCAGTCCGAGGTCCAGCATCAGTGAATGCGACGGCCGGTCCTTGGCGATCGCGGCTCTGGCGCATTCCTCCAGATGACGCGCCATCTGCAGGGCCTGGGCGGGTGTGAACTCAATATGCATGCAGTTCAGCAACTGGCCATCCGACGTGACGCGTGCCAGGCGAGCGAAGACGCGGCCTGCGGCGGCGCGGACGTAGGAGTGGGTGGCTTCGGCGTCGATATCCACGGCGGTCCTCTCAGGCAGGCGGTTGATCCTGGGCGGTCTCTTCCTCGCCGGCGACAACACCGTTCGGCGCGAGGATGGCGCCGGTGGCCGCGGCCACGACAAGCGTCTCTAGCTGTTGACGGTCGACGACCAGCGCTCGGTCCCGGCCGCAATCGGCCTCCCCCTCGGCAGTGCGCAGGCCAATCCACCGGAGTACGAAGCGGTCGGCCGGATGCTGCAGCCGAGCCTCCACCAGGAAGCTGCCGCCGGAACGCTGAATTGTTGTGACGTCAATGGCGCAGCGGGCGCCTTCGGCGGTCTCGACATACAGGCGCGGCATATGCTGGTTTGCAGGCGTGCCTGACGCGACGAATGCGATCATGTCTCCGGCCGCCGGTGCGGCGTTGCGCCAGGCCAGCACGGCATTCATGGCCGACAACAGGGCGATCATGCAGCCAGCGCCGGTCACCATCGGCAGCAGAGCCCTGGCAAGCCTCGGATTCATCTCCACCTCACTGTCGCGTGATAGGCGCATGTCTACGCGCTCACCTTGCGCGGCAGTAAGAAGAATCTCACGTTCGCGTGAAAATTTGTTGTCCTGTCGTCAGGAAATCGAAATTTCCCCTGGTTTCCGACGAAATTGGTTCTTTTCTGTATAGAAATCGCCGGGTGGCCAGACGGATTTGTCTACTCCACGACAGCATTCCTGCGTGGCGGGTCCGGCCGCCGGGCAGGCACTCAGGCACATGTGGCCGGTATCATGAGCGACCGCCAACTTTCTTGACGTCCCTGCCAGGCCACCGCAAAGATTAACGAAAATCCATTGAAGGCCCCCTGCCCTATGGCGCTCAGCCGCACCACCCGCGTCAACATCCTGATTGGCAACGGGCACTTTCTCTCGCATTTCTATGTCCTGTCGCTGCCGCCGATGTTCCTGGCCTGGCAGAGCGCATTCGACGTCAGCTTTGCCCAACTGGGCATGACGATCATGCTGATGTCCGGCACCACCGCCCTATTGCAGACACCGGTCGGCTTCCTGGTGGACCGCTACGGTGCCCGGTCCTTCCTGATCGGCGGCACGCTGCTGATGTCGCTTTCGATCGCGGCCATGGGAATGGCAACGGCGTTCTGGCAGGTGCTTCTCCTGGCAACGCTGTCCGGCGTCGGCAACTCGGTCATCCATCCGGCTGACTACGCCATCCTGTCCGGGTCCGTAGACAAGGAGCGGATGGGCCGGGCGTTCGCGCTGCACACGTTCAATGGCAATCTGGGTTTCTCCGCCGGGCCGCCCGTTACGGCCGCACTCATGGCCTGGTTCGGCTGGCGCGGCGCGCTGCTGACGGTGGGCCTGGCCGGCGTGCCGGTGGTGCTGGCCATTCTGCTGCAGAGCCGCATCCTGGTGGACCAGCCTCGCGGCGAGGCGGCAGGTAGCGGGCCGGCGCTGACCGGGCGCGCGCTGCTGACCAGCCGCACGATGATCCTGTTCTTCCTTTTCTTTGCGCTCGGCGCCATGGCCGGTGGCGGCGTACAGTCCTGGCTGGTGACGGTGTTGCATACAGTGAAGGGCTTCGATGTCGCCGTCGCCGCCACCGCGCTCACGGCCTACATGCTGGGCTCCACCGCCGGCGTCCTGGTCGGCGGCTGGTTCGCCGACACGTTCCGCCAGCACATCCTGCCGTTCGTGGCGGGACTGACGGTAGTGTCGGCCGCGCTGATCCTGGCGGTGAACTGGCTGCCGGTGCCACTGGCGGCCATCGTCGCGCTGACCTTTGCCTCCGGCCTGGCCCTGGGCGCCAGCCGCACGCCACGTGACATGATGGTGCGGGACGCTGCCCCGCCGGGCCAGATCGGCAAGGTGTTCGGCTTCGTCAGCGCCGGGCTGCCGTTGGGTTCGGCAATCACACCGGTGCCGTTCGGCATGCTGATCGACCGCGGGCATCCGGAGCTCGTGCTCGTACTGGTCGCGGTCATCCTGCTACTGAGCCTCTTCTGCGCCGGCACCGCCCGGGCATCGGGTCGGATGGAGGAGGCAGCGCCGGTTCCGGCGGAGTGATAATGTCCGCTGTTGGTAGGCTACACGAATGTGGCTTTCAAACGCCAAGGCGCCGCGGCCGCCAAGTCAGTGGGTCCAGACCGGTCTCGGGATACCGTGTTTGAGCAGCGGCACATTGAAGTTGATCAGCAGGCCAAGGCGGCACCTTGATAATTTGGATAAGTGCAGAGCTGGACTTCGTGCACCGGTAGAAGCTTCTCCACCGCCTTGATTTCCACGACGACGGCATCGTTGACCAGCATATCTATGCGGTAGGCCGCCTCAATCGGATGGCCGCGATAGGTTATTGGCAGGACAACCTGGCGGCGTAACGGTACAGCTCGCACTTCCAGTTCGTAAGTTATACACTGCTTGTATACTGACTCAAGTAGACCAGGGCCCAGCGTCCTATGCACGTTGAAGGCAGCATCCACCACCTGCCGTGCGAGACAATCGAGTGCAGCAGAAGGTTCCATCATCTTGGCGGCCTTGGCGT
>JAFEFW010000059.1 GCA_018240405.1 Pseudomonadota bacterium | reverse complement strand
TGGGCGGACGGTGGGCGTTTGCCACCGCGCAAGAAAAAGGCGGTGCCTTGCGGCACCGCCAAGTTTAGGGAGGAAACGTCCAAGAAAGCAGACAGCGCGGTCAAGGACCGCATTGCTGCGGTGCACAATCTATGCGTAGCCGCCCCCGCCTGCAAGAACTTTTTTGCACCGCAGCATGAAAATCGTCGGGTGCTGCCATGCCATCATAAGGATAGGCTGCAACATACGGACGGAACGTCGTTGCATCGGCGGCAGCAGGGGCGCTAGCAAGGCGGCCCGCGACCCTTGCAGCCGACTCGCCGCCTGGATTTCGGCTGAACCAGAGACCCACCATCCGCCAACCCAACGGCGCGCGAGTGAGCCGCGACCGCACCCGCGATCAGGAGAATGTGCATGAAGCCCTGGACCCTTGCGTGTCTCGCCGCCGCGGCCCTGCTCGCCGCGTGTTCGTCTGACAAGGATGCCAGCAGCGCCACCGGCGCCGGCAGCACGGGCGCCGATGCGACCGGCGGCTATGGCGCGGGCGGCCCGGGCGGCGCCGGCGGCATGGGTGGCGCCGGCGGCAGCGGTGCGACGCCCGGCAGCCAGGAGGATCTGGTGCGTACCGCCGGCGACCGCATCTTCTTCGACACCGACCGCAGCACGTTGAATAGTCAGGCACTGGCTACGCTCGACAAGCAGGTCGCGTGGTTGCGTACCAACCCGCAGGTCAGCGTGTGGGTCGCGGGCAACTGCGACGAGCGCGGCACCGAGGAGTACAACCTCGCACTCGGCCAGCGCCGCGCCAGCGCCGACCGCGACTACCTCGTCGCCCACGGTGTCGACCGCGGTCGCATCGAGACCATCAGCTACGGCAAATCGCGCCCGATCAATCCAGCCTCGACCCCCGAGGCCTGGGCACAGAACCGCAACGCCATCACCTCCGTGAAGTAGGCCTGGACCGGGGCGAACGGCGCCTTCATCAGGACGGCGCGGCCCAGGCGGCCAGAATCTGATCAACGGTGGCCGTCTCGACCTGCGCGCCATATCGGCTGTTGTAGATCTGCAGCGACGCGTCGTGGGTGGCGTCGGTGGAACTGCAGATCGCGTCTGCGGCGACCACCACGCGGTAGCCGCGATCAACCGCGCCCAGCACCGTGGCCAGCACGCACACGTCTGTCTCACCGCCGCTGATAACGAGTGTATCCGCGCGCCATGTCTCCAGGCGGTGTCCGAGATCCTGGGTCAGCCACGGTGAGTAGACCCGTTTGTCCACAATCACCGCCGGCGGCACAAACTCCGCCAGCTCTGGCACCAGCGCGGTCATGTCCTCGCCGAGACGCTCAAGCGTCATCGACTCCCAGTGCTGATAATACTGCCGCCAGGTTCCCTGGCCTTCCCCGGGCCGCGCCGCGGGAATGAAACGGGTGAAAATCGTGCGTTCAGCCTGTGCAGCGGCCAGGCGCTGCGCCACCGGGACCACCCGCTGCATCCACGGCGTATGCCAGTCGGTATCTTCCGCGAACAGGCGCTGCATATCGCAGCACACGTGCACGCAGCTCTCGCCGAGCGGACCGCGGTGCACCCCGCTGAGTTTTCCCCCTGCCACTCTGTTATCCCTCCGCGTCGTTAAGGTAAGGGTGACTGAACGTGCGGTGGTTGCCGGGGCTGCATCCGCCTCGCGGCCTGGTGACCGCGGGCCGCGGGACGTGTCAAACCAAAGGGCATTGTCGTCGGCACAGGGTGGTGCCTTTCCACGATCTTCCGCCGCCGGCCGTTCCCCACCTGCACTGGCGGACCGGCGAAACTCTCCGACCTGCGGCGCGAATGGCCTGGACGAGCCCGGATAAGCGTGACCCCTCGGCATGAACGGCCCCGGAGCTCTTCGCGTAAACACGCGTGGCCCATAGCGGCGACGGCGGCGCCTGGGCCCCCGCCGAACCCGCGGGATCGGGTGGCGACCGGGACAATTCATCAACGGGGACTTTTCCTTACCCACGGTCCGCTGCAAGCATAGGCATTCGCACCAAGGGAGAGAGCGATGCCACTGACCGTGACCGTAATCGCGCCTGGCATGATGGGCAGCGCTGTCGGCAAACGCCTGTCGGAGCATGGCGTGACCGTTCTGACCTCGCTCGCCGGCCGCTCCGCCGCGACAAGCACGCGCGCCGCCGCATCCGGGATGCAGGATGCCTCCGATGCGCAGATCGCCGCGTCCGACTTCATCCTGTCCATCGTGCCGCCGGGCGAGGCGATGTCGCTGGCGGAGCGGCTTGCCCCGGCGCTGCGGGCTTCGGCCAGCAAGCCGATCTATGTCGACTGCAACGCCTTGAATCCGGGAACGGTGGTGCGCATCGCCGCCCTGGTGCAGGAGACCGGCGCCCGCTTCGTCGATGGCGGCATTATCGGTCCGCCGCCGGAGCCGGACTCCAGCAAGACGCGGCTATATCTGTCGGGACCGGATGCCGAAGCGGTTACGGTCCTGGCGCGGCACGGGCTGTCGACCCCGGTACAGCCGGGGCCGATCGGCGCGGCCTCGGCGATGAAGATGTCCTATGCCGGGATCACCAAGGGTTTCACAGCACTCGGCGCGGCGATGATGCTCGCCGCCACACGCGCCGGCACGGCCGATGCGCTGCTGGCCGAGATGCAGGTCAGCCAGAAGGCGCTGCTGGGCTGGCTGACGGCGCAGATGCCGAAGATGCCGTCCAAGGCCTATCGCTGGGTCGCCGAAATGGAGGAAATCTCTGCCTTCGTCGGGGAGGATCCGGCCGGCGCGGCGTTCTACCAGGCCGCCGCCCGGCTATATGAGCGGATTGCCGCTGACCTGGACGGTGGCCGTAGCGAAGTCGATGCGCTGGAAACCTTCTGCCGCCGTGCCGGCGGCGGAACGGCGTAGAGCTGGGGCACCTCCGCCGGTATGGCGGCGTTAATCCTCCGCCATGACCTCCCGTAGCAGCGCCATCAGGTGGTCGCGCCGAAACGGCTTCTTCAGCAGCCGCAACGGCCCCTTGTTGTGGAAACTGGCAACATCCTCCGCCAGACGGGCATAGGACTCGGTGAAACCGGATGTCAGGATGATCTTGCTGTCAACGCCGGTCAGCATCAGCTCCTGTAAGACGTCGACGCCGTCCTTCTCCGGCATGACCATGTCAAGCAGCAGGATGTCCGGCCGAAACGAGAGGAACGCGTCAAGCGCCTCGGTCGGGTCGTTGATCACCTTGACGTCAAGGCCCATGTCCCTGGCGATTGAATCGACAATCCTGGTGAGACTGACCTGATCGTCCACGACCATCAGTCGTTTCTTGCTCAATGCTTGATGCCCCTGTCGATCCGGCGACACAACACCGCTTCTTGTTTCGATGGCGGAATATATATGCATGATGTTGGTAACCGTTTTTTCCTGCACGCCACCGCCGCGGCACGCCGCGAGCGCGGCCTCTCGCAGCAATGTGAAACGTTAGTCCACGATGGATTCCCGGTCAAATCCTTAAACGACATGACTTTGACAACTCGGGTCGCGCAACGCCAGTCAGCGGTTCGCCCCGGGCATCCAAAGGACATCGCGCGCGCCGTTGTCGTTGAGCACCCGCGCCAGCACGAACAGGTGGTCCGACAGCCGGTTCAGATACATGAGAATCGTCCGGTTCAGCTTCGGCACGGCCAGCACCTCCCGTTCCGCCCGCCGCACCACCACCCGCGCCAGATGGGCATAGGCAGCGGCATCCGTGCCGCCCGGCAGCACGAAACTCCGCAGCGGCGGCACCGCGACACGCATGGCTTCGACTTCCGCTTCCAGGCGCAGAAGTTGCGCCTCGGTCAGGCGCAGCCGGTCGCCGCCGTCGCCGGGCACGCACAGATCCGCGCCCAGGTCGAACAGATCGTTCTGGATCCGGGCCAGCATGGCATCCTCATCCGGCCGGTGCCGGGTGTGCGTGCGCAGCAGGCCGATGACCGCGTTGGCCTCGTCGACGGTGCCGAGGGCTATGACCCGCGGATCGTTCTTTGCCACGCGCTGCCCATCGCCCAGCGAGGTATCGCCGCCGTCGCCGCCGCGGGTGGTCACCCGATCGATCCGCACCATGGGTCTCAGTCCGCCTCAAAGATAAAACGCATCGGCATGTCAAAGGGTACCGCCTTGCCATCTTTCAAGGCCGGCCGGAAGCGCCAGCTGCGCACCGCCTCCAGCGCAGCGCGATCAAGCGCCGCATGGCCAGAGCTTTGCGCCACATCGGCGCCGGTCGAGACCCCGCGCTCCGAGACATGGATGATCAGAATGACGGCGCCGCGGTCGCCGCGCGCCACCGACTCGCGCGGATAGACAGGCGGGCGGTTGCGGTACCGGTCGTCCGGCGAGGCCGGGATGACCCGGTCGCCACTCACCTCGGCATCGCTCAGGCTATCGGTGCCGCCAAGATTGAAGGTCAATGCCGCCTGCTTCTGGGCAGACGGGGCTGGCGGCTGCGGCTGCTCTGCCGGCTTCGCCTCCTGCTCCGGCGCTGGCGTCACCGCTTCGTCTGCCGCGGCTTCCTTGGCCGGCGCCGGGGCTGGCACGGGCACCGCTTCTCCAGTGTCCGCCGAGGCCGGGATCGGCCGACCGGACGGTGCCGGATCGTCCTGCTCCTTTCTGGGCGTCGGCGGGGACTCGGCGGGCTGCTCCGCCGGCGCGGAGAGGCTTGCGGCCGGGGCAGGTTGCGGTTCGCCGCTACCTTTCTTCTCGACCATCAGCAGTTCAACGGCGCCCATTGCGCTGGGCTGCGGCACCACCCGGCCGAGCCGCAGGCCATGGGCGACCCAGGCAGCCAGCGCCAGGTGCAGCAGGACCGACGCCACCGCTGCCGCGATCAGTGGCGTCGGCCAGCCCATGCGGCGCCGGCCGCGGTGTTCGCCGGGGGGGCGAACCGCGTCAAGCCGGAGCGCGGGCTGAGCGGAACTGTCCATCGACATGCGTTGTAACACCATTCGCCGCCGCCCGATGCGGCATTCCGGTCATGCCGCGACTGCGCTAGGCTGCCGCAATGGCCCCGCTACCGCCCGATGCGATTGTGCTGGCCCTGCGGCGCATGGGGCTGCTGCAGGGCGCGGTCCCTTCTGGCGAGCAACTGACCGGTGGCGTGTCGTCCGATATCTGGCGCATCGACCTGCCCTCGGGCCCCATCTGCGTCAAGCGTGCCTTGGCCAAGCTGAAGGTCGCGGCGGACTGGCGCGCCCCGGTCGGGCGCAACGCCTATGAGGCCGCCTGGATGCGGGTCGCGGCACGCGCTGCTCCCGCGGCCGTCCCGGCCCTGCTTGGGCAGGATGAGCAGGCCGGGCTGCTGGCCATGAGCTATCTTCCGGCGGCGCAGTACCCGGTCTGGAAGGCGTTGCTGCGCGACGGCATGGCCGATCCGGCCTTTGCCGGGCGTGTCGCTGACACCATCGGGCGAATTCACGCCGCGACCGCAGCGGATCCCTCTTTGGCGACGCAGTTCCCTACCGACGGAATCTTCTACGACATCCGTCTGGAGCCATACCTGGTGGCGACCGGTCGGGCGCACCCGGACCTCGCGGATCGGATGGAAGCACTGGTGCAGCGCACGGCGGCGACCAAGCTGGCGCTGGTGCATGGCGATGTTAGCCCGAAGAACATCCTCGCCGGGCCGGATGGGCCGGTCTTCCTGGACGCGGAATGCGCCTGGTGGGGCGATCCGGCCTTCGACCTGGCCTTCTGCCTGAATCACCTGCTGCTGAAATGCCTCTGGGTCCCGGCCAGCACCGCCGGATTCATGGCCTGCTTCAACGCGATGGCGGCCAGGTATCTGGCCCGCGTCGCCTGGGAACCGGCGCCCGAACTGGAGCAGCGGGCGGCGCATCTGTTACCTGCCCTGTTGCTGGCGCGCGTGGATGGCAAGTCGCCGGTCGAATACATTACCACCAATCCGCCGAAGGAGACGGTGCGGCGGGTCGCGCGTTGCTTGCTGATGGACCCGCCGGACCGGTTGGACGTTATCGCCCGCGCCTGGGAGCGAGAGATTCGATCATGACCGACACACGCATTGCCTTCGTTCATGCCCGCCGGGTCTGGGACAGTCGCGGCCGCCCAACCGTCGAGGCAGACGTGCTGCTGGAGGGCGGTGCTGTCGGCAGGGCGATCGCTCCGGCCGGCGCGTCCACCGGCTCGCATGAGGCGATTGACCTGCGCGACGGCGGCGAGGCGTTCGGCGGCTACGACGTCACCCGCGCTGTGCGCAACGTGAATGAGATCGTCGGGCGGGCCGTGGTCGGCATGGACGCCACCGACCAGGAGGCGCTGGACGAGCGGCTGATCGAGCTGGACGGCACCCGCAACAAGTCGAAGTTGGGAGCGAACGCATTGCTGTCGGTGTCGATGGCGGCGGCGCATGCCGCGGCGGCGGCCTCGGCGCAGCCGCTGTTTTCCTATCTCGGCGGCTCCGGCGCGACGCTGATCCCGCTGCCACAAATCCAGATTTTTGGCGGCGGCGCCCATGCCGGCCGGCGCGTCGATATCCAGGACTTCATGATTATGTGCCCCGCGGCAACGAGCTTTGCCCAGGCGCTGGACTGGACGGCGGAGGTCTATCGCACTGCCGGCAAGCTGATGGCGGAGGCTGGCCAACTAGCCGGGGTGGCCGACGAGGGCGGCTGGTGGCCGATGTTCGCGACCAACGAGCAGGCGCTCGACATGTTGGTGCGCGCGATCGAACGCGCCGGCTTCCGCCCCGGCGAGCAGGTCGGCATCGCGCTCGACATCGCCGCCTCGGAGTTCGGCCGTAACGGCGTCTATAAGCTGGCGCTGGACGGGACCGAATTGTCGACCGGGCAGATGGTCGAGATGCTGGCCGGCTGGGTCAGCCGCTATCCGATCCTGTCGATTGAGGACCCGGTGGCCGAAGACGACTTGCCCGGGCTGGTCGCCTTCACCCAGGCGGTCGGCGACAAGGTGCAGATCGTCGGCGACGATTTGTTCGTCACCGACGCCGACCGGGTGCGCGACGCGGCGGAACAGCGCGGCGGCAACTGCGCGCTGATCAAGCCAAACCAGCGCGGCACGCTGACTGAGACGCTGGATGCCTGCCGCGCGGCAGCGGAGAGCGGCTACGCGCGGATCGTCTCGGCGCGATCGGGGGAGACCGAGGATATCACCATTGCTCATCTGTCCGTCGGCTGGAACGCCGGGCAGTTGAAGGTCGGCAGCTTCAGCCGTAGCGAACGCATGGCCAAATGGAATGAAATGCTCCGCATCGAGGAGGTTCTCGGCGGCAAGGCCCGCTTTGCCGGCGGCTCTGTCCTCGGCCGCTCCGCGCCAGCAGCGAAAGCTTGACCTGCGGCGCAGGTTTGACCATTTTCCCGGCTTTCCGGCCCAGGCCGGTCGGACCCAAGATCCAGGAACCTCCCGATGGCGAAGACCAACACCGTGCAGATCAAGCTGGTGTCCACCGCGGATACGGGCTTCTTCTATGTGACGAAGAAGAACGCGCGCTCGACCACCAATAAGCTTGAGTTCAACAAGTACGACCCGATCGCACGCAAGCACGTGCCGTTCAAGGAAGCCAAGATCAAGTAGCGACGGTCAGGTAACTTCCTGGGACTGCGACACCGTCTCCGCCAGGATGACGCGGTTCCGCCCCCATTCCTTGGCAGAATAAAGCGCGGTGTCCGCGGCCTTCAGCAATGCGTCCATGGTCGTGCCATGGATGCCGCTGCAGGCGACGCCGATGCTGGCGGTGAGTTGCCGGCGAGTCTCGGCGGTCGGCCGGAATTTGATACCTTCGACCGCTGCCCGCAGCCGCTCTGCGGCGGCCATCGCCTCACCCTCCCCCATGCCGGGCATCAGGATCACGAATTCCTCGCCGCCATACCGGGCAACAGTGTCGAAAACCCGCGTGGTCTGGCGGAGTGTTTCCGCAATCAGCCGCAGGGCCACGTCGCCAGCCGGATGACCGTAGCGGTCGTTGACGCTCTTGAAGTGATCAATATCGAGGATCAGCACCGCCAGATCGGTCGAGTTGGTGCCCGATAGCAGGCCGCCGAGGTGCCGGCGGAGGTAGCGCTGGTTGTAAAGCCCTGTCAGCGGATCGGTCAGCGCCAGTTCCAGCGCTGTCCCCAGATCGCTCCGAAGGCGGTCCTGGTAGAACTTACGCCGGATCTGGTTGCGCGCCCGGGCGCGTAGCTCATTGGTGTCAAGTGGCTGCTGAACCCAGTCGGAGGCGCCAAGCTCGAAACCGCGCAGCAGCCTGTCCTTCTCGACGGCCTCGGCAACCAGCAGCAACGGGGTCTCATGCGCCGCATCCGAAGCGCGAAGCTCCGAGATCAAGTGGAGCGGATCCTCCTGCGCGAGCGACAGGGTGACAATGATGAGGTCATAAGGTGAGGCCGTCGCCATCGCGACCGCCTGCGTGCAGTTGCTGGCATGGGCAGTGATGATGCCATCCTCGGCCAGCGCGTCCTGCATGGAACGCGCGTTCTGATCCCAGTCGTCCACCACCAGCGCCTGCGCCCCGGCGACCGCCGGGGCGAGGAGATGCTCGCCCCCCAAACCAAGGGCTCTGGCCGTCTCCCCTCGCGCGCGCCATTCGTCGAGCAGGCGTTTCAGCCGCACGAGGCTGCGCACTCGCGCCATCAGCGTGTCATAGTCCACCGGCTTGGTGAGGAAATCGTCGGCGCCAACGGTCAGGCCATGCAAGCGCTCACTCGGCTCCCCCAATGCCGTGATCATCATGACGGGAATATGCAGGGTCGCCAGATCGTCCTTTAGCAGGCGGCAGCACTCAAACCCGTCCATACCCGGCATCATCACGTCGAGCAGGATCAGGTCCGGCTGCCAGGAGCGCGCGATCGCCAGCGCCTCGAACCCGTCACGTGCCGAGGCGACCAGATAGTAGTCTGCCTTCAGCCTGGTCTCGAGCAAGCGCGAATTGGCCGGTACATCGTCGACGATGAGGATTCGGGCGGTCATGCTACGGCTGGGTCACCTATGCCATGCCTACGCGCTACAGTGTCGGCCGAAGGACAGTAACGCGTTCGTGATGCAGTATCAAAGGAAACCGCAGATGACGACTACCAATGTGCACGACGCTTTGGATTTTCCCACGCGCCGTGGACCATTTTTGAGACCGCACCCGCCATGACGCGGAAAATGAGACGGGCCTTGGAAGGAGCGATATTCCTCGCTGCCAAAAATTCCCTGCAGTGAAATGCAATCCGCGCAGGAATGTTGCTTGCGGGTCACGAAAAATCCCGCGCCAGGTCGAGACAGCAAGCTGCCCGCACGATCCGTCCTATTGCCCGCCGGTCCGACCAGACGGTCGCGAGTCTCAGCGCGGCTCGAATTGCGTCCGGCCGAACATCACGTCGCGCTCCGCATCGGTCATCGGGCCGCGGCGCTGGTTCTCGGCCAGGACGGCTACGCCGCGCTGCACGGCGGGACGCGCTGCGATTGCGTCATGCCAGCGTTTCAGATGTGGGTAGTCACCAAGATCGACATTGCGGCGGTCCGGGTTGCGGATCCAGGGAAAGGTGATGATGTCGGCCATTGAGTACTCACGGCCGGCCAGCCACTCCGCCTCCGTCAACCGCTTGTCCAGGACGCGGTGCAGGCGCTTCACTTCGTTGCCGTAACGCTCAATGGCATAGGGAATTTTCGCCACGGCGTAATTGGCGAAATGGTTATACTGGCCAAACATCGGGCCAACGCCGCCCATCTGGAACATCATCCACTGCAGGCAGGCGTAGCGGTCGATCGGATCTGACGGGATCAGCCGGCCGCCGGTTTTTTCCGAGAGGTAGATCAGGATGGCCGCCGACTCGAACAGCGTGACCCGCTGCCCGCCCGGCCCGTCGGTGTCGACGATGGCCGGGATGCGGTGGTTCGGATTGATCGCCAGGAAGTCCGGCTTGAACTGGTCGCCCTTGCCGATGTTGACCGGGACCACCGTGTAGGGGAGAGCCAACTCCTCAAGGGCGATATGCACCTTGTGACCATTCGGCGTGGGCCAGGTCCAGACCTCGATCATGCGGTGCCCCCTTCCCACTTGCGGCGTCGCGCCCTCGGCTCGGGTTACGCCTGTCTGCGGCCGCGGACAGGCGATCCTGCACCTACCCCTGCCGCTCGACAATCATCTGCTTGATGGCGCCGATGGCTTTTGCCGGGTTCAGACCCTTCGGGCAGGTGTCAGTGCAGTTCATGATCGTATGGCAGCGATACAGCTTAAACGGATCCTCCAGCTCATCCAGCCGCGACCCGGTCGCCTCATCGCGCGAATCGGCAATCCAGCGATAGGCCGCCAGCAGAACCGCCGGCCCAAGATACCGATCGCCATTCCACCAGTAGCTTGGGCAGGCCGTCGAGCAGCAGAAGCACAGAATGCATTCCCACATGCCGTCGAGCTTCGCCCGCTCCTCCTTGCTCTGCAGGCGTTCGGCATCCGGCGGCGCCGGTGTCTCAGCCTGCATCCAGGGCTTGATCGAGCGGAACTGGGCGTAGACCTGCGACAGATCGGGCACCAGGTCCTTCACCACCGGCATGTGCGGCAACGGCGAAATGCGGACGGCGCCACGCACTTCCTCGATCGGCTTGAGGCAGGCCAGCGTGTTGCCACCATCGATGTTCATTGCGCAGGAACCGCAGATGCCTTCTCGGCAGGAGCGGCGGAAGGTCAGCGTCGGATCGACCTCATTCTTGATCTTGATGAGGGCGTCGAGGACCATCGGCCCGCACTCATCAAGGTCGATTTCGTACGTGTCGGTGCGCGGGTTTTTCCCGTCATCCGGGTTCCAGCGGTAGATCTTGAATTCGCGCACACGCTTGGCGCCGGCCGGAGCCTTGAAGGTCTGGCCCTGGCCAATGCGGCTGTTCAGCGGAAGATTGAAAGCGACCATTGGTTTCCTGCGTCCTATGAACCGAGGCGTTGGGCGGCGTGGCGCGCCCGTCCTGCCCCGTCATGGCGGGCGAAGCCCCGCCATCCACGACTTGTAGTGCTGATGGCGGCAAAGGCGTGAATGGCGGGCCTTCGTCCGCCATGACGGTTAGGGCAGTGCCCTTGCCCGCGGGCACCCCACCGTTCGCCTGCTTCGCACATCCGCACCGGCACCAACTCCCCGGTCAGTAAACCCGCTTCTTCGGCGGGAACACCGACACCTCATTCGTCATCGTCTGCATGCGCACGGGACGGTAGTCCAGCTTCACTTCGCCGTCGTCACCGCACCAAGCCAACGTGTGCTTCATCCAGTTTTCGTCATCACGCTCCGGGAAGTCGTCATGCGCATGGGCGCCACGGCTTTCCTGCCGTGCCTCGGCGCCGACCATGGTGACCATGGCATTGCCCATCAGGTTGTGCAGTTCCAGCGCTTCCACAAGGTCGCTGTTCCAGATCAGGCTGCGATCAGCGACCGACATGTCGGACAGACCGCTCCAGACCTTCTTCATCCGCTCCACACCCTCGGTCAGCGACTTCGAGGTGCGAAAGACCGCGGCGTGGCCCTGCATCGCGCGCTGCATCTCCAGGCGGATGTCTGCGACGCGCGTGCCGCCTTTGGCGTAGCGGGTGCGGTCGAAGCGGTCGAGGCTGGCTTCGCCTGCCTTCGGCGGTAGCGACGGCTGCGACGCGCCAGGCCTGATCGTATCCGCCGCTCGGTGTGCCGCGGCCCGGCCGAACACCACGAGGTCGAGCAGCGAGTTGGTGCCCAGGCGGTTGGCGCCGTGCACCGACACACAGGCCGCCTCGCCCACCGCCATCAGGCCGGGGATCGTTGCATCCGGATTATCCTTGGTGGGCCGCAGGACTTCGGTATGCACATTCGTGGGGATGCCGCCCATGTTGTAGTGCACGGTCGGCAGCACCGGGATCGGTTCCTTGGTTACGTCCACGCCGGCAAAGACCTTGGCGGTTTCGGAAATACCGGGCAGCCGCTCATGCAGCAGGTCCGCGCCCAGATGCTCCAGGTGCAGCATGATGTGGTCCTTGTCCGGACCGCAGCCGCGCCCTTCGTTGATTTCCATGGTCATTGAGCGCGACACGACGTCGCGGCTAGCCAGATCCTTCGCCGTCGGCGCATAGCGCTCCATGAAGCGCTCGCCCTCCGAATTCGTCAGATAGCCACCCTCGCCACGCGCGCCCTCCGTGATCAGGCAGCCGGCGGGGAAGATACCGGTCGGGTGAAACTGCACGAACTCCATGTCCTGGCAGGGCAGGCCGGCGCGCAGTACCATGCCGCTGCCATCACCGGTGCAGGTGTGCGCCGAGGTGCACGACAGGTAGGCACGGCCGTAGCCACCGGTTGCCAGCACGACCGTTTGCGCGCGGAAACGGTGGATCGAACCGTCTTCGAGGTTCCACGCCATAACGCCGCGGCAGGCGCCTTCCTGGTCAATAATCAGGTCGAGAGCGAAATACTCGATAAAGAACTCAACGTCGTGCTTCAGGCTCTGCTGATACAGCGTGTGCAGGATGGCATGACCGGTGCGGTCGGCGGCGGCGCAGGCGCGCATCGCCGGTTCCTTGCCGTAGTCCTTCATGTGGCCGCCGAACGGGCGCTGGTAGATGCGGCCATCGTCGGTGCGGCTGAACGGCACACCGTAATGTTCCAGCTCATAAACGGCCGGGATCGCTTCCCGGCACATGTATTCAATGGCGTCCTGGTCACCGAGCCAATCGGAACCCTTGACGGTGTCATACATGTGCCAGCGCCAGTCGTCCTCGCCCATGTTCCCAAGGGCGGCGCCGATGCCGCCCTGCGCCGCCACAGTGTGGCTGCGGGTGGGAAAGACCTTGGTGATACAGGCGGTTTTCAGCCCGGCGGCGCCCATGCCGAAGGTGGCGCGCAGCCCCGATCCGCCGGCGCCCACCACGACCACATCATAGGTGTGGTCGATGACGTTGTAGGCACGCGACGAAGGCATGGTGATCGCATTCATCCGTCAGTTCCCCCGGGCCTGCGGCCCGCTCACAGTTCCCTTGGGCCAGCGGCCCGCTCACAGTTCCCTTGGGCCAGCGGCCCGCTCACAAGTCATCTGGCCAGCGACCGGTTTATGATTCACCGGGCGCGTGCCCGTTTACAGCAACCCGGGCCTGCGGCCCGCTTCATGTGCCCCGGCGCCGGACACCCCCGAACCACCCGCGCGTCAGAGACCGATCTTCAGCGCCGAAACGATACAGATCAGCCCCAGCAGGATGGACAGCCC
The DNA here is from genome assembly GCA_018240405.1 of Pseudomonadota bacterium. GTDB lineage: Bacteria > Pseudomonadota > Alphaproteobacteria > Acetobacterales > Acetobacteraceae > Rhodopila. The sequence continues at coordinate 3,258 of JAFEFW010000059.1, read as the reverse complement.
CTTTACCGCGCTAATGGCTACGATCTTCGCCGACTCCTGGTGGACGTAGTCCTCAATGACGACCTGCAGGCCCAGCCACATGTGGTAGAACGTGGCAGCAATCAAGGCGAGCATGAGCGACAGCGACACCGGCGAGGCGATCCACGCCGTCATCTGCTCGCGGGTCGCGCCGGTCAGGCCAACGACGGAAAAGATGAACCACAGCCCCAGCGGCACCAGCGCTACCGCGGTGACGCGTTGCAGCCACCAATGCGCCGATCCTTTGTGGGTCGAGCCCAGGCCGCGGGCCCGGCCCAGCGGCGAGCGCATGATGTCGATATGGGGCGCCTTCGATGCGTCAGACATGACGATTCCTCACCAGACCGCAAGGCCAATGATCCACACCAGCAGCGTCGCGACACCGGTGGCGATCACCGTCGCCCAGCCGCTGGTGTTGTAATGCGGCGCGTCGAAGCCGTAGCCGGCGTCCCAAACGAGGTGGCGGATGCCGCTGAACGCATGAAACATCAACGCCACCGTCCAGCCGAACAGGCAAAGCAGGCCGATCGCCGAACCCATGAACCATTGCGCTCTGGCGAAGGCTTCATCCGAAACCGCTGCCGCGGCCAGCCACCAGGTCATCAGCAGCGTGCCAACAGAAAGCGCCACGCCGGACGCGCGGTGCAGGATGGACAGCGCCATGCTGAGCGGCCACCGATAAACCTGCACATGCGGGGACAACGGACGACGAACCAGCTTGCCGTCGGTGTTGCGCGCTACCATCAGCGCGTCGCGTACGTCTCTCACGCGCTCACTCCAATCCTGTCGGCGTCCATCTTGATGGCGGGCTGATTAAACCCGCGCGCTCATGGGGTCAACGCGCGGACATCCGCCCTGGGTTGCGTGTTTCGACGGTCACGCCACGCGCAGCGTGTCGTTTGCCGGGCGTCTACCGCGCTAGACAGCCCGCGCACGGTTGTGTGGACATCCCGAGCCGCGCGACCATGACCGTTCCGGTGCGCGACGGTCACGGCGGGCGAAACGCCAGCCGCACCGGCGCGGCGCGGTAGGAGTCGAGGGTCCGGCCCATCGTGCCGCCGCCCGCGGGCGACGCGGCAAACCCGCCGCCCAGCGGAATGATACGCGCGGGCGACGGCGGGAAGGCAGCGGTGACCGAGGAGCGGTTCAGCGTCGCGGCCCAGGCAGTCGATAGCGCCTGCAGCGGCGCGGCAGTGCCCGCCAGGCGCTGCTCGGTCGGCAGGGCGGCGTAGACGAGCCTGCCGTACTCCTCGCCGAGTCCCGGCGTCGCCGAATGATACATTTCCACCGCCCGTGGCCAGTTGTTCGATTTGCCATACAGCTCCGACAGGAAGCGGGCGCCGTAATTGGCGTTGCTGGCCGGATCGAACGCCTGCTCCAGGCTGGCAAAGGCGTCGGGGTGGTGCAGCAGGCTGATCTGCATGCAGCCGACATCGATCGAGCGCACGCCTTTGGCGCGCAAGGCCTGCACCGCGGCAATCGCCTCCGCCTTGGTGTCAAAATAAGCGCCCTGCCCTTCGGCATTGATCGTCCAGGGCCAGGGATCGATGCTGCCGGACACCGGATCGCGCCGGCCGCTTTCCACGCGGGCGATGGCAGCCAGCAGGTGGTCCGGAATATTGTGCGTCCGCTCCGCCGCCAGGATGGCGGGGCGGCAGCGCTGGCCACCGGGCAGTCCGCCGGCGGTTGGAAGATCCGCCCAGGCCGGCGCAGCGAGGATCAGCAGCACGGACAGGACGGGACGCCAGGTCATGCGGCCACGGTAACCACGAATAGTAAACGGACGGTTAGCGGTGGACGCGGATCGCCGATGTTCCGCCTGGACGCTCGTACAACCATGAACGCACGAGGACCGGGACACACGAAGCGGCGGAGACAGTCTTCCAATAGGCCAAGCCGCGCTGGCCGTCCGGCCTCGCCTGTCACGTATGGAACAGGTTGCACGGCGCGACCTGGCCTGCCGGGCGCATGATCACCAGCCGTTCGCCGCCACCCTGCCGCCGCTGAGCAGCAGTGTCTGGCTCTGGTGAAAGAAGCGCAGCCTTGGACGATCGTCGGCGCAACCCCTGTCAGGGGCGTTGGGCTGGCACCACGTCATCGGGCTGGCCTCATCCGGCGGCCCAAAATGCCGGACCACGGCGTCGACGACGATCGCCGGCGCCTCCGGCGCGCCGGTGCGGAAGCGGTATGCGATCTGATCCACCCTGGCCGGATCGCCGCTCAGTTGAACTATGATGTCACCGTCCCGGGTGGCGGCGGTGACGGTCACGCGGCAGAGCAAAGGCCCCTCACACGGTTCCGCCTCGCGCGCCACATGGTGCTGACGGACCCCCTGCCGGTGCAGGATCAGCACGACGGAGGGCTCCGTCATGTCAAGCCGCAGGCCCAGTATATCAGCTCCAGTTGCATCCAGCGCGGCGACGGCGCTACCGGCGACCGCGCATAGCCCAGCCAGCATCAAGCCCGCTGTGACACAGCGTCTCATCACACCCTCACGAACCGCACGATTGCTCGGAACGTTTAAGGTCCGGTTAACCGGGCGGCGCTTGCTGGTGCCATACCGCCGGATCGGGCTAACGTCGCCGTTCCACAAAACAACGCGGAGGATGCGACCATGCCGGAAGCCGGTTGGGACAAGAGCCGTTTGCCGTCTCGCCATGTCACGGTGGGACCGACGCGGGCGCCGCATCGCAGCTACTACTACGCGATGGGGCTGTCGGAGGACGAGATCGCACAGCCCTTCGTCGGCGTCGCCACCTGCTGGAATGAGGCGGCGCCGTGCAACATCGCGCTCAGCCGCCAGGCGCAGTCGGTCAAGCGCGGCGTAGCCGAGACCGGCGGGACGCCACGCGAGTTCACCACGATCACCGTGACCGACGGCATCGCCATGGGGCACCAAGGAATGAAATCCTCGCTGGTGTCGCGCGACCTGATCGCCGACAGCGTGGAACTGACCGTCCGCGGGCATTGCTACGACGCGCTGGTCGGGCTGGCCGGCTGCGATAAGTCGCTGCCGGGCATGATGATGGCGATGCTGCGGCTGAACGTGCCCAGCGTGTTCATGTATGGCGGCTCGATCCTGCCGGGCAATTTCCGCGGCAAGGACGTCACCGTGGTGGACATCTTCGAGGCCGTCGGCATGCACGCCACCGGCGCGTTCTCGGACGAAGACCTGCATGAATTGGAGTGCGTGGCATGTCCCTCCGCCGGCGCCTGCGGCGGGCAGTTCACCGCCAACAC
>JAFEFW010000599.1 GCA_018240405.1 Pseudomonadota bacterium | reverse complement strand
GGCGCTGACGGAGGGGGCGCTGGCGGTCGTGTGGGTCGGCATAAGATATCTCCTCAGGCGACCTTATGTCGCGCTTTTGAGAGATTGGCTACAGAAGCCTGAGCGGCAGCCGGCGGTTCGGGAGAAGCAGGCGTGCGACCAGCGCAGGGTGCCGTGGATCACCCGCCCAACGTGTTGCATCGTTAATGCTCTGTTCTCTGACATGGCCCATCGCGGATACCACCGCATCCACACGGCCCGCAACGTCGTGACAGCCGTCGAGAATCCACTGTCGCTCGGGCCCTGCCGACAGCGGTCGCTGGTGGCCGGGGCGGTGTCCGGCCGCCGCCGCGCAATCGCATCATGCCATACCGCCTCTGGTGCGGTTCATGTCAGCAACGCCCGGCATCTGGTGATGCGGTGCACCATCAGAGGCGGCCTGTAACGGCTCAACGGTTTCGAGGCGAAGCCTTTCCGGATGCAGGAGAAGAATTCTGCGGGGCGAAATTTCGACCAGTCCCTGCCGCACCAGGTCATTGAGGATCCGGGAGACGTGCTCCCGGCGGACACCGACGCGGGCTGCAAGGATGTGCTGGGGCGGCGGCGGACTGATGACACGTGCCAGGCTGGCCTCAACCGGCCGGGCAAGCCGCAACAGTTCCGCCGCAACACGAAGGCGGGCCGGCAGCAAGGCCATTTCCGCTATACGGACAGCCTGCAAACGCAGGCGCACCGTCAGAATGCGCAGCAATCTCAGGCAAACCCGCGGCGAGTGAACCGCGACGCTGAGAAATGCGGTCCCCGGCAGGCGGCAGAGCAGCGTGCTGGTCAAGGCCGTGACGCAGGCAGAGCGTGGCGCTCGGTCGATGGCCGCCATCTCACCGAAGATATCGCCCGGACCAAGGTCGTTCAGGATGAATTCCTGCCCGCACGGTGTCCGGGCCATGACGCGTACTCCGCCTCGTGCAATGATGAACACGTCACTCGTGACATCTCCGAAATTGAATAGCGTTTCCCCGGCATTAACCGCAGACCAGCGGGCAAGCTGTGTCGCCTCCGCGAGCGCCGTCATGTCGGCACCTTGAAAGATGCCGAACTGTGCGAGATCCCTGCCAGCTTCAACGGCAGATATTGCCACAGCCAAAGCAACCTCCCTTTCGTTTTCGACCAGTGGTTACTTCCCTCC
>JAFEFW010000598.1 GCA_018240405.1 Pseudomonadota bacterium | reverse complement strand
GCAAGCCCGGGCCTCTGGGAATTATCAGGGCGCAGCCGACCTGCTGCAAGCTGCCGTTGCGGCCGATCCGCAGCATTGGACGATCCGGCTGGAACTGGCGCGAGACCTCCGCTCGCTGGGACGCGATGATGAGGCGGACGCAGCGATCGACGCGGTACTGGCGCGCGATCCGCAACATCCCTGGGCCCTGGTCGAGAAGGCGCACGCAAGGCGGCGGGACGGCGACCACGCCGCATCGGTCGTGCTGTTCCGCGCTGCTGCCGCAAGCGAACCGACCCATGTCGGCATCAAGCTTGAACTGGCGCGGGCGCTGCGCCTGGCGGGAGCGCCGGAGGATGCGCTGAGCCTGCTGCAGGAAGTTGCCGACGAGAAGCCCGCCGATGTCGGGACGGGGTTGGCGCTTGCCGCGACCCTGGTCGAGCTTCGCCGTTTCGATGAGGCTCAGCGCCGGCTGCAAGGTCTGGCCAGGCAGGCGCCTGGAAATCCGGCGGTCCTTCGGGAGATGGCGCTGCTGGCGCGCCGGCAGGGCGACCGCCACGCCAGCCGGACGTTGTTGGAACGCGCCGCTCGGGCCGATCCACGCAACCTCGACCTCAAACTGGATCTGGCGGCCGAGTTGCGTGAGGCTGGCGAAATCGACGGTGCACACACCTTCATCGACGCTGTGTTGCGTGCCTCACCCGATCATTACAGTGCGTGGATGCAGCTTGGCCTGTTGGAACGGGCTCGCGGCGGTCGTGACGCCGCCGCAAAGGCGTTCGTGCGGGCCGGTGAAATCGATCCGCATTCGGCGATGCCGTTGCTGGAACTGGCGCATGAACGTTGGGCCGCAGGCGATCCGGCGGCAGCCACCGCACTGCTGGATCAGGCCATCGCCCGCGACGCACGGGCGCTCGCGCCGCTGGTCGTCCGGGCTGAATACGCGCTGGCGTCAGAGGAAGCCGAAATCGCAGCGGAGTATGCGGCACGCGCCAGGGCGCTCGATCCACGCAATCTCGCTGGCTACCTGCTTGGCGCGCGGGCAATGGCGGCCCTGGTCGACTTCAAGGCGGCATTGGCACTGCTCGACGAGGCCGATGCCGTGGCTGGCGAGCAACCCGAAATCGCCGCGACGCGGATCCATCTGCTGCGGCAGACCCGCGACGATGATCAGCGCCTTCGTGCGAT
>JAFEFW010000597.1 GCA_018240405.1 Pseudomonadota bacterium | reverse complement strand
TGCATACGCCCGTCCACGGCCAGAGACGCCACGGCCACGCCAAGCCGGCGAGGGTCCGGCAGGTCATTCGTTTCCTGGTGCGCCGGCACATACCAGCGCGACATCAGCCACACCTCATCGGCCGGCGCATCCAGCCGGAACACCCAGTCCGCGCCGTCACGTTCCGCCTCGACCACGCGGCCGTCGGCCAGCAGGTGCAGCCCAGCCTCTTGCGTCCGCGTCCAGCCCAGCGCCTCGGCGCGTGCCTCCAGCCGCACCTTCAGCGCATCCAGCGCGGCCGGGTCACGCTGCACCGGCAGGCACGTTGCGTCCTCATCGTGCGGCATGAAGTCCGGGTCGAGCGGCACCACCCTGCTGTCTTCGAAGGCGGCTCGGTTGCCAACATCGAGGAACGTCTCCGACGCCATGCCGTCCGCCAGGATCACGTCGTGTCGGTCGAGCTCGATATGAAAGACGTGGATCTCGTCCTGCTTTACCTGCGCGATCGTGGTGTCGTTGAGCAGCGTGTCGATCTGCACGAGGTGGCCGTCCACCAGCACGCGGTGGCCCGGCGTGAGCCAGAGGTCGCGGTGCGGCATACCCGGCCCGAACGCGCCTTCCTGCACTCGGATCGGGTGGGCGTGGTCGGGGTTGCGGTAGTGCAGGGGGCGGACCCGGCGGTTGCCGATCCAGCGCACCGGCAGCAAGCCGCCATGCACGAGCGCGACGACGGGATCGCCGACGCGCAGGTCCTCGACCGCCACCTCGCCGCGCTGCGTCAGGATGCGCGTGCCGGACAGGAAGCAGACCGGCGCACTGTCGAGAAAGATGACGGCGAGACCGTTGCCGCTGTGCGCGGCGTTTGTCCTCGTCACGTTGGTGAACGAAGCGTCCAGATAAGACCCGCCGCCGCCGCCGGCATAACTAAGGGGGGGAACGAGTATAAAGACCTGTAGGCCGTCGGTGCCTTCGCCTCCACCGCCCCCGCCGTAGCCCCCGCCCCCGCCTCCGCCGCCGCCGCCTCCGCCGCCGCCGCCGCCGAACCCGCCGGCGCCCCCATCGGTCCCGCCGGGGCCGCCGAGGAAGAAGGCCGCGGACATTGACGGCACCACGCCGTCCGCGCCGCTGGGGGAGTTGTTCAGGACGGAGGGGGAACCGCCTTGGCCCCCGCTCCAGCCGCCGCCGCCGCCGCCG
>JAFEFW010000596.1 GCA_018240405.1 Pseudomonadota bacterium | reverse complement strand
GGCGCCAACTTCCTGATCGACGCCGAAAGCAACCTGCGTGCGGCATTGCAGGCCTTCTCCGCGCCCAGTTCCGGCCAGTAAGGCGGATCCATGATCGCACACATCATCCGCTGGTCCGTCGCCAACCGATTCCTGGTTCTACTGGGGACGCTGTTCATCATCGGCGCCGGTGTCTGGGCCGTCCGCAACACGCCGCTCGATGCCATCCCTGATCTGTCGGACGTCCAGGTGATTGTCTATACGGACTACCCCGGCCAGGCGCCGCAGGTGGTCGAGGACCAGGTCACCTATCCGTTGACCACGGCGCTGCTGACGGTGCCGAGGTCGAAGACGGTGCGGGGCTTTTCCTTCTTCGGCTCGTCGTTCGTCTACGTCGTGTTCGAGGACGGCACCGACCTGTACTGGGCGCGCAGCCGGGTGCTGGAATACCTCAGCCAGGCAGCACAGCGCCTCCCATCGGACGTGACGCCGTCGCTTGGGCCGGACGCCACCGGCGTTGGCTGGGTCTACCAGTATGTCGTTACTGGCGCGCAGCGGACGCTGGCCGAGCTGAGGTCGGTCCAGGACTGGTTCCTGCGCTATCAGCTTTCCCGCGCCGACGGCGTCGCCGAGGTCGCCAGCCTCGGCGGCTTCGTGCAGCAATACCAGGTCGTCGTCGATCCCGAGAAGCTGCGTGCCTACGGCATCAAGCTGTCGCAGGTGACCGAGGCGATCCGTGGCAGCAACCGCGACGTCGGCGGCCGCTCCATCGAGATGTCAGAGACCGAGTACCTCGTCCGCGGCCGCGGCTACCTGCGCGGCGTCGGTGATATCGAGCAGATCGTGCTGTCGATGCAGAACGGCGTGCCGGTCCGCCTGGCTGACGTGGCGCGGGTGGAACTTGGGCCCGATGAGCGGCGGGGCATCTCCGAGCTGAACGGCGAAGGCGAAGTCGTCAGCGGCATTGTCCTGCAACGCGGGGGCCAGAACGCGCTCGCCGTTATCGACAACGTCAAGAAGCGGCTCAAGGAAGTCGCGGGCAGCCTGCCGGAGGGCGTCAGCGTGCAGGCCGTCTATGACCGCTCGGACCTGATTCTCCGCGCCATCGATACGCTGAAGCACACGCTGCTGGAGGAAAGCCTGATCGTCGCCGCGGTCTGCGTCGTCTTCCTGCTGCATGTCCGCAGCGCACTGGTG
>JAFEFW010000595.1 GCA_018240405.1 Pseudomonadota bacterium | reverse complement strand
GTCGGCGCCGTGAGCCAATGGGAAGCGGGAGGCGCGGCACCGCGGGCAACAGCCGGAAACTACCCGCCAAACCGGATGACCGGCACCGGCCGCCGCGCCGCGTCGGGGCTCCGCCAGAACATATCGTTTGCAAATCGAGCAAACAACTCGGGCGGCAGGATGGTGGGCCGCTCCACCCATTCGACGCGGCGGCGGACCGTGTGCAGGCCGCGCGTGCCCAGCGCCACGTCGAAATCCTCCGCGGCATACTCGACGTTTTCGAAATCGTGCTCGAAATACGGCTCATTCAGCATGGTGTAGAGATGCCGCAACGTATCCTGCGGCGCCCGCGTCAGTGCCTGGTACTCCACCAGGATCAGTTTTTCCGCGTGTTCGCTGAAGAACGCCTCTCGCAGCGCATCCAGCGCGTAGCCGACCAGGCCGTCATTGGCGGCCATGCGGTTGACGCGCGTATAGACAGTGCCGCCGGCGTCGTAGCCGAACATGCCGGACAGCTCGAAGGCGTTACGGCGCAGTAACCGCTCGACCGAGTCCATCACCCAGCCGATGTTGCGCACGCAGCAGATGACCCGAGCGGCCGGGAACAACCGGGTCAGCGCCGGCAGCTTGGTGCACCAGGCGCGGTTGGTGTCGAACACCAGTTTCTCGGTGTGGACCTTCTCGTAGTAGCTGGTGAACAGGCCCTTCAGCAGCGCCTGGCGCTGTTCATCGTCGATGAACACGGCGGCCTCGTTGCGGCGGCTCATGGCGGTCTGCAGTGCCATGTACATGGCGCCGACCGGACTGGTCATGCCGGCGTGGAAGCGCGGATTCTGGCGCAGGATGCCGGCCAGCAGCGTGCTGCCGGATCGGGGCAGGCCGGCGATGAAATGGATACCGTTCTGCATGCGAACCTTGATGGGCAGGCGTGGCCCTGGCGTCGGAACCGGCCCGGCGGGGCGCGGTCGTGCTCCAGATGTATCATTTCAAGCACGCGCGCCCCGCTCTGCCAACGTCTATCCGCCGGCCGGCAAACCGCCGCGATGGTTGCGCGGGAACCGGGCCTGGCAGGTGCGCCGAGCGCAAGTGGCCTGGCGTGGCTGCGTTGCGGCGGTGTGTCGGAATTCTTTACAGGGCGCTGAATTTGCTATCGATCAGAAAGATAATTCATGCATTTGAAAGTGCCTCGCTTTTCCCGA
>JAFEFW010000594.1 GCA_018240405.1 Pseudomonadota bacterium | reverse complement strand
TGGGTGCGAGCAACAAGCCGCCGCTGCGTCCGGCGCCGCGAAAGGCACCGGCAGCGGAGGTTCGGCACAGTCGCGACGCCCGGAAACATCGTTCCCGGTCTCACCACCGCTGGTGCCGCGGTTCAGCGCCTGCTGCTCACACACAGAAGACCCAAGGCTGGCTGTCGCCTGTCAGCCCGACCGCGCAGCCGCGGGCCTGGCGCCGCCCTATGCGACCTCGCGCAGGCAGGGCCGGACAAGCCGGCTGACCGACCGTACGCCAACGACCTGCCGCAGATTACCTTCAACCAGGTGCACAACTTCCGACGGCATCGCTTCCATCGCGATCTCGACATGCAGGGTCTCACCGGAGCGGTGCGACCACATGCGGTCGGGGGTCAGGTCACGCTTGGCATAGGGCTGCAGCAGCCGGGACAACAGGCCCGGGCAACTATCAGCATCGAGCAGGAAACGAACGGACAATACGGCAGCGGACTGCGCGGACGAGTCAGCGGACATCGGTCGAAACTCCAGAGCAATACAGGCGAAAAAGCGGGAACTGACCCCGGCTGCTCAGGCAGCCGGGCCGCTAATTCGAAGGCTCTGGTGACCGATGATCATGGTCCCCTCATATCATCACTGTGCCGGCCAGTCGAGTTCCGGCAATCGAACCAACGGCACCTGCCGCATCGATAGTGTGCGGTATTGCAGCGTTAAAGGCACTTCAACTGTCGGTGGGTCGTCTCCGGCAGCACTGCCGGCGAGTAACGAAAGCACTGCTTTGGCCGCGGTTGCCGCCGATTTCGTCAGAACGCCAGCGGCTGCCAACCGGTCCAGGGCCTCGGCAAAACCGACCAATTTTGCATTGCCGCTTCCCATCGGCTGCAACTGTTCATCCAGCGCCAGTGTCGCACCGCCGCTCATACCCAAAGGTCCCCAGCCGGCCGCCAAGTGGGAGATTTCCAGCGACCCGCCGCCGTCGCGCCACGCTTCCGCCCAACGCCGCACATCCTGCACCGGCGGCAGGGGCCCATTCAGCTTGCCGTCCAACGCCAGCGACGAGATGTTCGGTCCCAGCGCCCAACGGAGCGTGCCCGGCAGGCCGATCGCTTCGCTGCTGAATGAGAACTGCACCGGCGGGCGAACGGGCGCCTGCGTCGTCGCAATGTCGAAGTCCGCACTGACCAGCCCCGCCGTCATATACCAGCCGCCG
>JAFEFW010000593.1 GCA_018240405.1 Pseudomonadota bacterium | reverse complement strand
ACGTCGCGGTGCTGCAGGCGCTGCCCGGCCTGCTCCAGGCCGCGCTTGATCAGCGCCGGCAGATTGTCCCCGGCCCGCACCATCGGCAGGCCGGGAACGGCGAACAGTTCCAGGCGGGCGGTCATGTTACCCGAAGCGTTGCCGCAGCTTCGGCAGCACCATCTCGCCATACAGCTTGATGAAGCGCGCCTGGTCCGGGCCCGGCGCGTGGAACACCAGATGCCGGAAACCCATCTCGATATACGGCTTGATCTTCTCGATATGCTCATCCGGGTCGTTCGAGACGATCCAGCGCGAGGCGGCGCGCTCAATCGGCAGCGCGTCGGCCAGGCGCTCCATCTCGCGCGGGTCGTGCACCGTCATCTTCTCCTCGGGCGTCAGCGCCAGCGCCGCCCACACCCGCGTGTCCTCCAGCGCCCGCTGCTTGTCGGTGTCGAACGACACCTTCATCTCGATCATGCGGTCATAATCGGGCTTCGGCTTCGACGACAGTTTCAGGCCTTCTTCCACGTTCGGCAGCAGCGTCTGGGTATACAGGTCCCATTTCTTGCCGGAGGTGCAGATGAACCCATCCGCCATGCGGCCGGCGTATTTCGCCACCTGCGGACCGGCGCCGGCGACATAGATCGGCAGGTAGGCGCCCGGCTTGTCATAGATCGTGGCGTCCTGCGTCTTGTAGTACTCGCCCTCGAAAGACAGGTGGTCTTCGGACCACAGCTTGCGGATCAGGCCGATCGCCTCCCGCATGCGGGCGAAGCGTTCCTTCATCTCCGGCCAGACCATGCCGGTGGACGGGATTTCATTCAGCCCTTCGCCGGTCCCGACGCCCAGGATGACGCGGCCCGGGAACATGCTGCCGAGCGTGCCGAAGGCCTGCGCAACCACGGACGGGTGATAGCGGAAGGTCGGCGTCAGCACCGACGTGCCCATGACGATCCGCTGCGTTGCGGCGCCGAGGGCACCGAGCCAGACCAGGGCGGAGGGAGCGTGGCCGTCGGTGTGCTTCCAGGGCTGGAAATGGTCGCTAACGAAGACGGAATCAAAGCCGTTCTGCTCCGCCAGCACCGAGAACTCCAGCAGCGGCCTGGGGGCGAACTGCTCTGCCGACGCCTTGTAACCCAGCTTCAGGGTCATGGACCTGCTCCCTTGTCAGAATGGCAGTCAGGCTAGACCTCGGCGCGGGCGGCGGCAATCCGGGGTCTC
>JAFEFW010000592.1 GCA_018240405.1 Pseudomonadota bacterium | reverse complement strand
GTGGTGATCGCCGGCACGCTGGTGCTGATCTTCTACATGTTCGACGCCACCAAGAGCTTCGCGGAGGCCTGGATCGGCACTGTGGTCGGCTGCTTGGTCACCACGGCGCTGATGTCGATCACCATGCAGATGGTCCTGCAAATGATCACAACGTACATCCAGAAAATCGGCGTTCTGCCCGTGTCGAGCCATGGCTTTGGTATAAACATCACGGAAGGAGCCGAGGTTCTGATCAATATAGCCGTCATGTTTATTGTCGGTTTCTTCCTGATGGTGATGGCTTTCATTCTCGGCTTTGCCATCGGCCGGTCGGCCGGGATCAACGCCAGCGCTGTGCTGCAACGCTTCGCACGGCCTGTTTAAGGAGCACGCACGTAATGCGGATTATCACCACTCTGCTTGCGCTGATGGCTCTTGCGGCCTGCAGCAACCAGCACCTGGGACAGGCCAAGGGCGTGCCCTTTGCGCTCAACCCCGGCCACTGGACGCCAACGACGGCTGACCTTGATGTGGAGGCCGACTAATGGGCGAGCCCTCCATCGCCGTCCAGGCGCTGTCGCCCGCCGGTCAGGCACGCGCCAAGGAAGTCTGGGGCTTCCAGCGGGCCATGTCGAAGCTCTCGCGTGCGACACACACCGGCATCCGCTGGGGCTTCCTCGCTATCTCTGTCATCGCCGTGGTCGAGGCTGGCGCGCTGTATCACCTGATGCCGCTGGTCCGCGTCGTGCCGGTGTTCATCCCGCTCCAGGCTGACAACACGCTCGCCGCGTCCGTCACGCCCATGCAGGTTGATCCGTCTGTGACGATGGACAGCCTCAAGAACAGCCCCGCCGCGATCAGCGCTGCGCTCTGGCAGTACGTGCGGCTGCGCGAGTCCTACAACTGGGCCGAAGCCAACTATTCCTGGGACGTGGTCTCAGCGATGTCGTCGATCGGCGTGCGCAAGCAGTTCCAGGACTGGTTCGTCTACACGAACAAGCAGAGCCCGCAGGTCGCCTACGGCTTTAAGGGCGCGATCAAGCTGTCCTGGGTCGAGAGCCGGCTGGATGGTGACAAGTTCACCGTCACCTTCTGGCGCCAGCAGTTCGACGACGGCAATCCGGTCAGCAAGCCGCAGCAATGGACTTGCAATCTTTCATTCGCAACCGACTACGCGACGCCGCCGCAGCAGCGCCTGCAGTTCAACCCATCCGGTCTTGTTGTCA
>JAFEFW010000591.1 GCA_018240405.1 Pseudomonadota bacterium | reverse complement strand
CGGTAGGGCGGCGGCTGCGCCTGACCCAGCCCGGCATTGTGAGTTGCGGTCGGCAAACGGCGGCGTTCCCCGTCTCCTGCCCGGAAAGCTGGCGACCGTCAGCCCTTTAGGCACGACTTACCGACGATCACGTGCTCCACAGACCCGATCGGTGGGTCGACTAATCCGCTTTTTGGTCCATCGGGACGCCAACGACAGTAAGGAAATGGGGCCTGCCGCAGCGATGTGGCCGGCCTTTTCCATGCCAGGGCCCGCGCTTGCTTTTGTGTCCACAAATGTGTATTTTTCACGATGCTTGTCGAGTGGGATGAGTCAAAGAGGATCAGCAGCCTTTAAGATCACGGCGTTGATTCCAAGGATGCCGCTCTGATTTTTGAGGAAGCCTTTATCGAAGCCGAGGATAAGCGCAACGACTATGGCGAGCCGCGCTTCCGCGCCTTGGGTCGTGTCGGCGACGATTATTTCATGGTCGCCTTTACATGGCGCGGAGAGGCTCGCCGGATCATCAGCGCATGGAGAGTGGACGATGAAGGCAAGCGACGATACGAGGCAATACTCGCCTGAAAGCCTCAAGGCTGAGCGAGCGCGTGGCAGAACCCGCACCCGCGCGGATGCACCCGCTCGTCCCGTGGATGAGGAATTTTGGCGCAGCGCCCGCGTGGTCATGCCGCCGCCCGGCAAGGCATCGGTTCATCTGCGCCTCGATGCCGACGTGCTGGAATGGTTCCGAGAGCAAGGCCGAGGCCACCCGAGCCGTATGAACGCTGTCCTTCGCTCCTTCATGGAAGCGCACAAACGGTAAACCGCATCAAGCTGTGTGTGGGCGTCCACGACAGCAACGTGAGGTGGTCCCACTTGTTCGGGCAGTCCGGTGGCCTGGCTAAGCCAATCCCCTCTCGTGATCATGGCTCTCAAAGCCACGATTGCGGCGCGATGCCGAGCGGTTTTCCCGCATCGCGTCGCCGGCCGCTTGAAGCGTTTCGCCTTGCCGACCAGTTGCTCGATCCGGGCCGGCGGTCGGTAGGCCAAGGTCGAACTGGACCCGCGCGGCAACGTGCTGGCCGATACGGTGCAGTACCAGACCTCGCGGGAGAAGCTGTTCAGTGCCGGCGATATGCGCCGCGGCCAGTCCCTGGTCGTCTTGGCCATCCGCGAAGGCCGCCAGTGCGCTCGGTCTGTGGATTTGTTCCTGATGGGGAGCAGCAC
>JAFEFW010000590.1 GCA_018240405.1 Pseudomonadota bacterium | reverse complement strand
GGCACAGGCGTAACCAATAAGACGGTGACGTTCCGCCAGGACGTCGCGACGTTCCTCGCCCACATGCAGGGGCAGTGGCGCCCGGGTCACCGGAGGGAGTGGCAGCAGTCCGTAGAGCGGGTGGCGGGCCGGCTAATGGACCGCGCCACCAACAGGCTCACCCAGGACGACGTGCTGGAGATCATCAGGCCGGCCTGGAGCACGACCAACGAGACGGCGCGGCGCGTGCTTGGCCGCATAGAGCAGACCATCGAGCACGCTATGGCCGTCGACCCGGGCCGGTTCAGCAATGGTAATCCTTGCGCCAATGTCCTGCGGTTCCTGCCCCGAGTAGCGCCGGCGGTGAAGCCGCGGGCGGCGATGCCGTGGCGCGAGCTGCCGGCCTTCTTCATGCGGCTGCAGCAGACCCCGGGGGCGGCCGCACGCGCGTTGGAATTCCTGTTGCTGACCTGCTGCCCTCGGACCGGGGAAGTGATCGGGGCCTTGTGGGCGGAGATCGACGGCGACAAGTGGCATGTGCCTGCGTCGCGGATGAAGTCGGGCGAAGCGCGCACCATTCCTCTTACGCCGGCCGCAGTCGCCCTGCTGGCCAACATTCGGCCGGCCGAGGTCGCACCGACCACGCTGATTTTCGGCAGCAGGCGCCGAGGCGGGTCAGGCCGCCAAACCGAAGATGCGATGCAGGTGCTCCTGCGGCAGAAGCTGGGCCTTGGCTACACCGTGCATGGCTTTCGCTCGACGTTCATGGACTGGGTCGCGGAAGTACATCCCGATCGCCTCATGGCGGCCGAACGCGCGCTCGACCATCAGATTGGCAACCGAGTCCAGCGTGCTTATCTGAGGACGAACCTTCTGGATCAGCGCCGTCAGCTTGCGGAGTTGTGGGGAGCGCTATTGATGGACAGGAACGACAACGGTGCCAGCGGTCAGGTCAGACGTGACGCGATAGACCGCCGGCCAACTGCTGAGCGATGAAGTCCTGATATCTGTTGGGCTGCGCCTGTTTCTACCCGAACTATGCACGAGCGACCCGCAACGTTGCGCGCGAGTAGGCGTGTCAGATACGTCTCGTACACGAACCAGCGTCGTCCCACCTTGCCGCGCCGGCGCCGCCTCAGAGTCTCGGGCAAGGCTGGGGTCAGTTTCGCCTTCCTGTCCCCTACCGCCTCATGGCTGAACACGATGCCGCGGATCAGGAACATCTCGCTCAGGT
>JAFEFW010000058.1 GCA_018240405.1 Pseudomonadota bacterium | reverse complement strand
CGGCGGGTTCGGCGGCGGCGGCGGCGGCGGCGGCACCCACGGCCGGATAGGCGGCGCCGGCGGTTTCGGCGGCGGCGGCGGTGGCGGATTCTTCACCGGCGGCAGAGGCGGGTTCGGCGGCGGCAATGGCAATGGCGGCAACCTGGCGGGCGCCGGCGCGAACACCGGCGGTGGCGGTGGGCTCGGCGCCGGCGGCGATATCTTCATCCAGCAGGGCGGCAGCCTGATCATCGAAGGCAGTTCGGCGCTGAATCAGGGCAACGTTGCCGGTGGTCAGGGCGGCACCGGCAGCCGGGGCAGCCACGCCCAGGCGGGACGCGCCTACGGCGATGCCATCTTCGTCCAGGGCAACCAGTCGATCGTCCTGGCACCGTCCGCTGGCCAGGACCTGTCGATCGGTGGGGTCATTGCCGACATGACCGGTTCCGCCGACCAGACCGGACAGACCGGCACCAGCAACGTGGTAGTAACGGGCGGCGGCCGGGTGTTCCTGCGGGCCGCCAATACATTCTCGGGTGGCGTCGTCATCCAGCAAGGCACGCTGTCACTGGTCGGCTCGCCCAACGGTGCCGGCAGCGGCGTGATCAGCTTCGCGACCGGCGCCGATGGTATCCTGGCGGTGACGGCCGGGGCCACCGCAGTACCGAATGAAATCTCCGGCTTCGACGCGGGTGACAAACTGGACTTCACCAATATTGGCTTTGCTGCCGGCCAGAGCTACGCGGTGATGCATTTTGGCACGCTGACCTATTCCGGCACATCCGGCAGCGGGTCTGTGCTAATGAGCGGCATCTCCGACACAACGCAGTTCGTGGTGTCGAGCGACGGCGCCGGCGGGTCCTATGTGGAACTGCCATCCGCGCAGCCGCCCCCCTGTTTCGTCCGCGGCACACGTATCCAGACGCCGGACGGCGCGGTCGCGGTTGAGGAGCTGCGCGTCGGCGACGCTGTCCTGACGTATGACGGTGCCCCTGCCCTAATCATCTGGACCGGCCACCGGTCCGTGGACTGCA
Source organism: Pseudomonadota bacterium (assembly GCA_018240405.1). Taxonomy (GTDB): domain Bacteria; phylum Pseudomonadota; class Alphaproteobacteria; order Acetobacterales; family Acetobacteraceae; genus Rhodopila. The sequence goes on along the minus strand of JAFEFW010000058.1, from coordinate 15,548 downwards.
CGGCGCATCCGCGGCCGGATCTCGTCTGGCCGGTACGGGTGCGCACCGGGACGTTTGGTCGCGGCCTGCCGCGGCGTGACCTGTGGCTGTCACCCGATCACTGCCTGTATCTGGAGCAGGTGCTGATCCCGGTGAAATGCCTGATCGACGGCGATGCCATCGCGCAGGTTCCGCTGGACGCGGTGACCTACTTCCACATCGAGCTGCCGCGGCATGGCGTGGTGCTGGCGGAAGGCTTGCCGGCGGAGTCGTATCTGGACACGGACGGCCGCAGCAACTTCACCAACGGCGGGGGCGTGATCCGGCTGTTCCCAGACTTTGCCTCGCTGTCGGACGACGCGGCGTTCCTGTGGGAAGCGCTGGGCTACGCGCCACGCCGGGTCATCGGGACCGAGGTGGCAAAGGCGCGCCAGCGGGTGAAGGGGCAGCAACGGCGACTACCCGCCCAATACGTTGCATCCCGAAGCGTGTGATCATCGTTGCAACCTGCGCCACACCTACTTCGAAGGAACGAACCAGCGGCTTTGGTTGCAATCGGCCAGAGGGGTTCGGCGTGGGCAGGCGTCATTAAAGCGAACACTATTCGCGTTGCTCAGACCTACCACAACGCACTGTTGGCGACGTAGTACCAGCCGCCGTTCTCATCCTGGGCACGATGAACAAAGTCGGGGCGGTGATTAATGCCCGAATAATGGGCGATCAGCGACCGGCGAAGCGACCCTGGGACGCGCGGCAACGAGCCTCGATGGATGGTGCGGCCATGCCAGATCAGCACGTCGCCCTTCTTAGCCAGGAACTGCCGGACCACGCCGCCGCGCGCGGTGATCTCTGCTTCGATTGCCGGGACCACGAAGGCTTCCGAGGTGCGCGGCCACACCAGCGAGCCGCTCATTGGACAGCGTTCGTTCGCAGCTTCCTCAGTCATCTGCGCCAACACTCGATCCTGACGCATCAGAGGCCAGCGGTGCGAGCCTTCAACATACTCGAATGGGCCGCTATCGGGATCAATGGTATCGAGGGCAATCCAAACCGCCGCATACCAACTGTTGACAAAGCCGGGGTTCAGATAATCGTCCTGATGCCAGTTCCGCTCCGTACTGACCCAGCCCGTCAGGTTCAGATGCAGCATCATCGGCTCGCCAAGCACGTGCTCCATCATGCGCATCAGTGGTGGATAAAGGCAGACGGAGCGAAGCTCCGGGACGTGCTCATAGGGATTCGGGCTGTACCAGCCACCCAAGAAATGGTCCGGCTTCTCAGTGCGGAGCGCCTCGCGCCGGGCAATATACGGATCGAGCACATTGCTGGGAATGAGGCCAGGCAAGATAAGCACACCATTGGCACGCCAATCGCGCTGCTCCTTGGTGAGCTCGCACTCATCGACACTTGGCTGATCGAGTCGCGGCAGGAGCGCAGTATCAGGCATTTCGCTAAGGTCGGCGAAAGTGATCGGGTCGTGGCGTCTGTCCGCGCCGGGGCCTTGTAATGGCGGCATTGATCGGGCGCGGCTCAGGCGGCGGAAGATTGAGTCGATAAAGCTCATGTTTCGCCCCCTACTGTAGCCGTCCCAATGCACATGATTACGGTGTTGGTGCCACAGCCGTTCGATATGGAGCTTGTACCTCTGGTTGGCCTAACGAGAAAGAGACTGGCATCTTTGGTTAGCATCACATACACGTGAGTTCAAAGCAGGTTCGGCCCGATCCCATGATGTCGATATTCGAACCAGTGCGGCCATCCCTGTGCAGGCTATTGGAGAGAGTGCAAGATGCCACTATATAGCGGCAATGTGATCATATCATATGTTATATATCAAGCTTGACAGCTAAGCATCGGATCCGGAAATGAATGGACTATTACTGTTCATAACTCCCCAATTCTGACGGCACCCTTCAATACGCGCTTTACGACTGAGCAAGCCGCCAAGTGGTTGCGGCTAGAACATCAGACGTCGGCTGAAGATCGAGATGGTGGTCTGCACCGTCGTGACTTGCGATGAACCGCCGATGCACAGTGCCGTCTGGGCCAAGAAGCGATTCGAAATCAGCTGTGAAAGAGAAGCCGGCCACTCTGCAGGCCGCGCCCAATCAGGCATTGTAATCCGCATGAAGGGCGGTTCGGAGATGGCAATCCGGCCATTCAAGTGCCGCCAACACAGATTTCAGGGACACTTCGTCCATTCCGTCCAATGCGGCAATGTGACCATTCACGTAACCCTTACGAAGGGTTTCGTTGCTCAGCGCTGGCGGAAAGACACCAAGGACCGTCAGGCGGGGGCGAAGCGACCGCGGGATGGCGTCACACAAAAATTCGATGTAGAATCGAACGGAAGAGACCGCAAACGACCTGAACGCCTCGGCATCAAAAGCTTGTGCGCCGTCTTTGACCCGCTGGAAGGGCTGAACAAACTCAAGGTCCACTTGTCCAAACTGAATTAAGATCGGCATCCTGTCTGTTGCTGCCTTGTCCTCAATGAACTGGAACAGGCCGCGTAGCTGAGTACCGTAGCCGGAGCGAGAGTTTGGATTGCCGAGTCCGCGGGCGGAGCCGGCGGTACAGCAAACATGAAGCGGCAGGAGCCACTTATTCTCGCGTACTGCGGCGTATCTGTAGAACGTGGAATGGCTATCCCCAACGATGACAAAGGGAACAGCGTCCAGAGAACGAAGCGCCAGAGCGGTCGGCCAAATAGCTCGCAGACGAGGCAGATCAGGAGTAAGACCCATGTTCATACCGGCCGCGGCAAGCGCGGCAACAAGCCCCGTTTTCATTACACGTCGTGAACGCAGAGGCTCCGGACAAGCTGGAGACCGTCAAGATTCAGATCTATAGGAAATAAGCGCCGTTCACATTTTGCAGTTGCAAGAAAGTGCAGCCTAGCCCGGTATGTAGACGTGAAGTGAATCCGCAGGTCAGGATTGGCGTCAAAATAGGTAGACTCCACAAAACCGGCCGCACGTATCGCGGCGAGCACCGCAACGAGCGGGACTGGATCGTAGTACCTGGCAACAAGGTTCGCAGCGGCTTCAATGTCGGAGTCCATACTCCTTGAGTGCGGCAAGACCTCCCTGCTTTCTTGCGCACCCGGTGTGGCCCTTTGGCTGGTCCCTTTGAACAACCACTTCAGGAACATAAACCACACCTCTTGCAACGCTTCGGCATGAAGTGGACGCTCTAATTGGTGTACCGCCAGAACTGCATCTCGCTGGCGCGCGACACCTGTTAGGCGCAGCAGCCGCACCGCGCCGTATCGCATGGTCGATTTCCAAATGGTGCCGGCGCGCGGGATTGAACCGCGGACCTACTGATTACGAATCAGTTGCTCTACCGCTGAGCTACGCCGGCTCACCAGGGACCCCGTCGGGGAGGCGCCCCTATACAGCCACGACGCCACGCAAGCAACCGACTATCCTGCGCGCTATGACAGCCCACCGCGAAGACCCCATGGCCCTGGCGCTCCGCCGCGCCGCCGACGCGGGCGCCGCCGGCGAAATCCCGGTCGGCGCCGTGGTGTGCACCGCTGCGGGCGTCGTCCTCGCCGCCGCCGGCAACCGCACGGAAGCCGACCACGATGCCGCCGCCCACGCCGAGTTGCTTGCGCTGCGCGCCGCCGCCGTACGCCGCGGCAGCCCCCGCCTGCCTGACTGTGACCTCTACGTCACCCTGGAACCCTGCCCGATGTGCGCCCACGCCATCAGCCTGTTCCGCATCCGCCGCCTGATCTTCGGTGCCTACGACCCGAAGGGTGGCGGTGTCGACCACGGCGCCCGGGTCTTCCAAGCCTCCTCCTGCCACCACCGCCCCGAAATCATCGGCGGGGTGCGTGAGCAGGAGGCCGCCGCCCTGCTGCGAGACTTCTTCCGCGACCGGCGCCCGTAGCCGCCATGGCCCTGGCCCATGCGGCGCACGGCCTGCGCCGCCTGCCCATCAGCTTCGCGCCGCGCGCCATCAGCATCGCCGAGGGCATACGCGCCGGGCTCTCCGTCGCCGTTATCATCGGCGCGGCGGAGTTGCTCGACCGGCCGGGCCTTCGGGAGTCGGCTCTTGCCGCGCTGCTGACCTGCCTGTGCGATCCCGGCGGGCCAATCCGCCGCCGCGTCCCGGTGCTGGTCGGCTTCGCCCTCGCCGGTGCCGCGATCACCATCGGCTTCGGTCTGCTGCGAGGGTACGGTCCGGCAGTCGGCGTCATCCTCGGCACCGTTGCGCTGTTTGCCGCATCCTTCGTCCGCCTTTACGGCCCGGCAATGCAGCAATTGGGCGGCCTGCTCAGCGTGGTGATCATCCTGTCGCTGGACCGGGCGACCCCGACGCTCGGGCAGGCCGTGGACCAGGGCTCGGCATTCCTGGCAGGGGCGTTGTGGTCGACGCTGCTGACGCTGGTGATCTGGCGCATCCACCCGTTCCGGCCGGCGCAGCGCGCGGTCGCCGAGGTCTACCGTCATTTGTCCAACCTGGCAGCCGACTTGGCTGCCCTCGCTCGCACGCCAGACATCCCCCAGGCGGTATGGGATGCCCACGCACGCCTCCACCGCAGCGCCGTCCGCGACGCCATCGAGGTCGCGCGCGCTACCCTGCTCGACACAATCCGCGGCCGCGGCGCCGCCAGCAACCGGGCGATCCAGGCGCTGATGCGGCTGGAGGCCGGCGATCAGATTTTCGGCTCACTGCTGGCGCTGAGTGCCATGCTGGAGCGTGTCGACTGCCCGGACCGAGGCACCGCGGTCCCGCTGCTGCGCCGTATGCGCCCCCTGCTGCGCCTGCTGGGCCACACCATCCTGACCGACGATCCCGTAGCGCACAGCCGGATCGATCAGGCTATCGACGCGCTGCTCGCCGCCGCAGCCCCGGCCCCGCAAAGCCCTGCATTTCGCGAAATTCTGTCCCGCATCGGCGAGCGCCTGCGCGTCGCTCATACGCTGTCGGTTCCGGCGAATTTCGAACCGGGTGTCGATCGGACCGGCCGTCCCCTGCCGTTTCGCCAGCAGGTGCTGGAGCCGCTGCGCGACAATCTGACCTGGCAGTCGCCGGCGTTGCGCCACGCGCTGCGGACCGCCGTGGCGGCCTGCGGTCCCCTGGCAATCACCATGGTGTGGTTCACGCCCTACGCGCACTGGCTGACCATCACGGTCGTCGCCACCATGCAGCCCTATCTGACTCTGACCTTTACCCGGGCGCTGGAGCGGGTAGCCGGTACCGCTGTCGGCGGGATCATCGCGGCCGGCGTTGGCATGGCCTGCACCACGCCGTTGACCATCGTCGCCGCCATGTTCCCGCTGGCAGTAGGGGCACTGGCGATCCGGGCGGTGAGCTTCTCGCTGTTTACCATGGCGCTGACCCCGCTCATCGTGTTGCTGGTCGAAAGCGGCGCGCCGGATGACAGCAGCTGGCACATTGCCGTGGCCCGCGCCGTGCTGACGACGGTCGGCGGCATCATCGCCGTCGCCGCCAACGTTCTGTTGTGGCCGCAGCATGAGCCAGACCTGCTGGTCCCAGAGGTGCGGCGTGCCATTGCCGCTCATGCCGCCTACGCCGAGGCCGCCTTTGCCGATCTGCGGACCCCCGGCCGGAGCGCGCGCGTCGCAGCCCGAGGCGTCGCCGGCGTCGCCAGCAACGCATTGGAGGCCCTGCTCACCCGCCTGCTGATGCAGGTCGGTCAGCGCAAGCCGGCGCTGGAGGCCGCCATGGTTATCGATGCCGCACTCCGCCGCCTCGCCGGCCGCATTGCGGCGCTCGGCCTCGATCCAGACCTGCAACCGGCGACGGGCGTTCGGGGCACAGGCAGCGCGCTCCGTACGCCGGACCTCCGCGGCTTGGATTTGGCTGTTCCGGACCAGCACCCTGCCGATCCGGCCGCGGTCGGAGTGCCGGTTCCCGACCAACCAACGCGAGGTCCCGACCAGCTGGTGCGTGTGACCACGGGCACAGACGCAACACAGCCGGCGGATCTTGCGGTGTGGCGGGCGTGGATCGTGACCTCGCTTGACGCCCTCGCCCAGGGCGAGACCACGCTTGTCTCCCGGCCCTCGGCCGGCGGGATCGACGCGCTCGCACGCATTGCCCGCCAGATCGAACTGATCGCGGGCGCGCTGCAACGCCTTGGCAACTGATCGCGAGCAGCAGCACGACTCCGTCAGGGATGCTAGTTTTCCGGCGTTGACCGACCCGATCCTCCTGGCCCTGCTCGCCCTGGCCGTTGGCCTGCTCATTCTGGGTTGCCTGGGCGGCCTGATGCCACGCGCGGTGACCGGTGGTCTGGCGGCCTTGCTATGCGGCGCCGGCGCTGCGTTGTGTGTTCTGACACTGGTCGCGCAGTTGCCGGCCGTGGTGCTGCAGTTGCCCGTGGGTCCGCCCAGCTTACCCCTGGCCCTGGCGCTGGACGCTGTTGCCGCCCTGTTCCTGCTGGTCATGCTGCTCTGTGGCGCGGCCCTGACCACGGCGACAGCCATGAGTGACAGCGCTTCGGCTCAGCCTGACGCGATCGCCTTGGTCCTCGGCGGGCTGACGATGACCGTCCTGGCCGGCGGAGCGGTCGTGCTGGCGCTGGGCCTGGCCACCGCCGCCGCTGGACTGTGGCGTCTCGATCCGTCCACGCGACCGCTGCCAATGATCGGTGCGGCGATGCTGCTGCTGGCGGCGCTGTGCCTGATGGCACCCGCCGGGCTCGCACCCGATTTTCTGCCGATGCTCGCCGCCGCACCGAGCGCCTGGCGGCAAGGTGTTGCTGCTGCCGCCACGCTGGCTGCCGGCGTCGCGTTGCTGGCGCCATACCGGCTGCGCAGCCCCAGCGTGCCGCTGCTGGCAGGAGTGGTCGTACCGGCGATCCTCTATCTGCTCACCCGGCTGCTGATCGATCTGCCGCTACTGACCGATAGCACCTGGTGGGGCGCGCCCATGCTGCTCCTCGGCACCGTGGCGGCGGTTGTGTACGGCTGGCGTGCCGCCGGGGCGTCAGAGCTTGGCAACGCCATTGACGCCATCATCCGCCAGCAGGCTGCCATCGCCGGCATGGGGCTGGGCCTGTGCATCATCAATGCGGCCGCGGATTTGCCCATCGCCGCCGCTCTGGCCCTCGCCGGCACCGCGTTGCTGAGCCTGACCGCCGCCGCCGCTGGCACGCTCGCCGGACTCTGCGTCGAGGCCATCGTCCGCAGTGCCGGTATCGGGCGTCTCGCCCGCCTGGGCGGCATCCGGGAGACGATGCCGGCGACCGCGATCCTGCTGGCGCTGGCACTGTTGGTGCTGTCGTCGCTGCCGCCCGGTGGTGCGTTTGCCGGTCTTTGGCTGTTGGCGCAGGCGATCCTTGGCGGTCCGCGCAGTGGTGGCCTGCTTGCCCAGGCACCGTTGGCGTTGGCCGCCGCGGGGCTTGCTGCGTCCGCAACGCTCGCCACCGTGGCCAGCCTTCGGATGATCGGCATCGTCCTGCTGGGCCGGCCACGCAGTGCCCGCGCTGCCGGTGCGCAGGACATTAGCCGGGGTCAGAAGGCGCTTTTCGCCGCACTTGCCGCCGTGGCCATCCTCCAGAGCCTGCTGCCAGGCGGAGTCGTGCGTATCCTGGTACAACCGCTGCTCGTCTCGTTGACCGGAACTGGGCTGGGCGGCAGAGCCGGCTGGATGACGCTGTCTGCCTCGCCGCACGCGCCAGGCTACGCCACGCTGCCTGTGCTGGCGTTGCTGTTGCTGGCCGCCGGCGGCGTCCTGCTGGCAACGCGCCGCTACCGCCTGGAGGCACGCCTCTCCGCCGTCTGGACCGACGGCCAGCCGCCAGAGCCGACGCTGCCATTCGGTGACCCGCTGGCGCAGTCGGCAGGCACGGGATTCCGGCCGGCCCTCCCGCACATGCCGCTGCGTATGCCGATACTGCCGCGACTCCCGTTTCACGTCACACAACTGGCAACGGCGCAAACCGGGCTGTGGACGATGCTGGTCTGCCTTGGCGGCCTGCTGCTTTTGGGCTCGCTGTTCGGCACCGACGGCCCGTGATGCTCGCCGCTCTGGTCGCTCTGATCGCCCTGCTCGTGCACCTCAGCCTCGTCCTCCTGGCTGCGCCGCTCCTTGCGGGCGTGGTGGCCTGGATCGATGCACGGCTGGCCGGTCGCGCCGGCCCGCCGCTGCTGGATCCGCTGCGCGAACTGATCCGCCTGACCCGCAAGGCGCCGGCGCTGCCCGAAAACGCATCCGCCATCCTCGCGATCGCGCCGGCCCTCAGTTTCGCCGCGACACTCAGTGCCGCCGCGCTGGTGCCGTCCTTTACCCTCGGCATGGCACTGTCCCCGCTGGCGGATGGGCTGGTCCTGGCCAGTCTGCTGACGATCGGGCGCGTGGCCGCCTGCCTCGGCGCACTGGACATCGGAGCGGCTGCGTCGGGGCGGGCAGCAGAGCATAGCAACGCCATCGCCATCCTCGCCGAACCGGCGCTGCTGCTGCTGGTGTTCAGCGTCGCGTTGATGGGTGGCAGCTTCAACCTTGACCACATCGTCGTGCAGCAGCGTGAGGGGTTATTGCAGCCGGCCGCCGCCTCGGCAGTGGCGCTCACCTGCCTGGTATCGCTGGCCTTCGCCGAGCTGGCGGCATCCGCGCCGGACCTGGCGGGTGACCTGAGCGGGATCGACCTGGCGGTGGCCCGGTTCACCGCGTGGCTGCGGCGCATCGTGTGGATCAATCTCGTGGGCGCGCTGTTCCTGCCAATCGGCATGGCCGGTCCCGAGGGCGACGGCATTGAGTGGGCGATCGGCCTGTTGGCCTGGTTGCTGAAGCTTGCCGCTGCCACGATCTGCCTCTCCCTGGCGCAGATCGTGCTGGGCCGGCCATCCCGGCAGAGCCTGCCGAACCTTCTGGGCGTGGCGGCATTGCTCGCCCTGCTGGCAACCCTGATCGCGCTGTCCGGAGCCGGGGCGGCGTGACAGCTCTCGCGCAAGGGGGCGCCGGTGTCGCGCTGGTGTTGTGCCTGGGCCTGCTCGCCACGCGGCAGGTTGCCACCATTACTGTTCTGCTGGGGGTGCAGGCGCTTGCGGTCGCCGCCTCGGCCGCGGCGCGCGAGCAGCTTGTCCTGGCCGGGCTGACCCTGCTGGGCAATGGCGTCACCGCCGTATGTCTGCTGCGTCGGCAGGCGCCCGGCTTCGACGGCACGGCGCCGCCGCTGGGCGGCGCCAAGTTCGGCATCCTCGCTGGCGCGCTGCTTGCGGCGTTGTGCCAGACCAAGGGTGCAATGGCTGAACCGCTGGCGGTGATCCTGCTCTCGCTGCTGCTCGCCGCAACCAGGCGGCATGCGCTGCTGCACCTGGCGGGGCTGATATCGCTGCAAAATGGACTGGCACTCGCCGCCGCCATGGCAGAGGTGCCGCCGCTGGCGGCATTGCCCGGCTTCCTGCCCGCCCTGCCCTACGCCGCCGCCCTCGTCGAAGACCGCTTGCGCGCCGACCGCCACCGTTTGTCGACGCGTCTGCGACCGATGCTGGGCTGGACCCAGGTTGCGATCGTCGCGGTGCTGCTGGTGGGAACCATGTTCGCACCATCGGACCCGATCGGCCGGAGCTTTGCCCCGCTGGTCGCCGCCTGGGGCTTGGCAAGCGCCTGGAGCCGCCGCCGACGGCGCTTACGCCTGGCCGACCGCCTGGCGGACCTGCTGAAATTGGCTGCGATGCTGGTGGCGGTCAGCGTGTCCGCGCCGGTGGTCAGCCTCGTGGCATTGGCCATCGCAATGGCTGCGGCGATGCTGCCAACGGTGCGCCGCCGGCTCGACGATCTGCTGCTGGGCTGCTGCGGCGTTGGCCTGACACTGTTCGGCCTGCTGACCCTGCCCCTGGAGCCGGGCGTGGTGCCGGCTGCCGCGCTGCTGTTTGGCCTGGCGGCAATGGTTGCTGTCGTGCCGGCGCTTGGTGCGCCGGTCCTGGTGCTGCCGCTACGGCTGTCGGTGCACGGGGCCGTGTCCGGCGCCGCGGCGGCGCTACTCACCGCCGTATCGGTGGCCGGCCTGCTGGCCTGTGCGGTCGTATTGCTATCGGGCCCGGCACGCCTAGCGCCCATGCGGCTGGCGCAGACGGCACTGATTGCGCTCGTGCTCTCCCTTCATACGCCGTCGGCCGCATTCACCGCGGCCGTTTTGTTGATCCTGCTGCTGTTGAGCGACGCAGCGGTCTTACTGGCACGCGCGGACGGTGACCGCCTGGCTGCCGCCGCTGCAACCGCTGCCCTGGCCGGACTGCCGCCACTCGGGTTGTTTCCGGGCGTGGTGCTGGCCGCGATCCGGCTGGCCGCTACGTCGCCATGGCTCCTGGCACCGGCGGGCCTCGCCCTGGCAGCAACAATGCGGGCAGCGCTGCCGGCGCGATGGCCGCCGCCGCGCCGGGCACTGCCGTCGCTCGCCTGGTTGCCGCTTCTGGTGGCCCTCGGCTTCGGCTACGCGGCGCCGGATGCCCTGCTATCATGGCTGCGTAGCATGACCGGGGCTTCGCCATGACCGCCACCGAGACCCTGCCAACCGCGGAAACCATCGCTTGCCGCCCCTGGCCGCGTCTGGTGCTGCCGCGTCAGGAGTGGTCCGACTTTACCGCGACCCTGGCGGAGCGCCCGCTGGTGCTGCTGGCGCTGTGGGCCGACACGCAGCAGGTCCATGCGTTGTTCCGTGATCCGCTGACGCAGGATGTCGCCGCCGTTTCGACGCCCGTCGAGGCCGGCGCCTATCCGGCGCTGTCCCCGGCCAAACCGAACGCAGCTGCCTTTGAGCGCATGATCGCCGATTTGTGGGGCCATGAAGCTGAGGGTGCGGCGCCTGCAAGCCCGTGGCTGGACCACGGGCAGTGGCTGCAGGCACGGCCCATGGCGGCGCGCCCGGAACCGGCGCGGCTCGCGGATCCGCCCCCAGAACCGGTCGACACCGACACCCCGCTGATGCAGTTGTCGCTTGGCCCGATCCATGGACGCGTGACTGACGCTGCGCGGCTGCGCCTGCAGGTGCGCGATGGCAGCATCGCCGTTGCCGAGGGGCAGCTTGGCTTTAGCCACAAGGGTGCGATGGTCCTGATGCGCGGCAAGTCGCCGCGGACCGCCGCCCGCTTCGCGGCTCGCCTTGCCGGCGATTCGACCGTCGCCCATTCGCTCGCCTTCGCCCTGGCGGCCGAAGCCGCCTTGGGCGTGGAAGCTCCGGACCGAGCCGTCGCACTGCGCGGAGTGATGCTGGAGATCGAGCGCGTGGCGGTGCACCTGGATACGCTGGCCGAGGTGGCACGGCTGGCCGGTGCAGCGCGCGTCCATGCCCAATGCAGCGCGCTGCGTGAGCATGTGCTGCGCGCCACGGCCGAGGCGTTCGGTCATCGCCTGATGATGGATTGCGTGGTGCCCGGCGGCGTGGCGGTGGAGATGGCCGACAACGCCGACGCCGCGATCCTGCGGGTGCTGGGCCAGATAGCCTCGGCGCTGCCGGGCCTGCGGCGGCTCCATGAGGGCTCCGCTCTCGCGTCGCGGCTGAGCGGTGTGGGGCGCGTCGGGGTGCCGCTGCTGGTCCAATGCGGCGCCGGCGGCCCCGCGGCACGCGCCGCCGGCCACGGCTTCGACGCCCGCATGCTGAACCAATCTGGTTTTGTTCCCGCAGCCAGGGCGCGCCGCCCGGATACGTTGGGCCGGCAGCAGCAGCGGCTGGATGAGATCGAGGGCAGCCTCCGCCTGATCAGCACCACGTTCCAGCGTCTGCCATTCGGTCCGCTGACCGTCGCGCTGCCGCAGGAGAGCGGCGAAGGCATCGGCTGCGCGGAGTCGGCCCGCGGCGATGTCTGGCACTGGCTGCGCCTCGACCACGGCCAGATCGCCACATGCTTTCCGCGTGACCCCGGCTGGGCGCTGTGGCCAGCGGCGGAGGCGGTGCTGCTGGGTGCGGCAGTGGAAGATGCCGGCTTGATCGCGGCCTCGTTCGGGCTCTCGGTGTCCGGGATGGACCTGTGATGGCCAGAGTCCCGGCCTGGTTCTCGCCACCCGAGACCATTGCAGCCGGCGCCCCGGATGGTGACACCGTTGCCGCGCTCGCCGCTCGGCTGGAAGCGGCCGCGCAGCGGCGACTCGGCCGCAGCCTTGCGCTGCGCCACGTCAACACCGGCAGTTGCGGCGGCTGTGAGCTGGAACTTCGTGCCGTGGACGGTGCGCTCTACGATCTGCAGCGTCACGGCCTGCGCTTTGTCGAGAGCCCGCGCCACGCCGACGTGCTGCTGGTCACCGGCCCGCTGACCCGCAATCTGCGCGCGGCACTGGAGCAGGCCTATGATGTGACGCCCGATCCGAAATGGGTCGTTGCAATCGGCGACTGCGCTCTGGACGGCGGCGTGTTCAAGGGCAGTTACGCCGTGCTGGGTGGCGCCGGCATGGCGGTGCCGGTGGACCTGACGATCGGCGGCTGCCCGCCGCCGCCGGAACGAATACTGTCCGGATTGAGGTCATTGCTGGAGGCAAACAACGATGGTGGCCCCGGAACATGATGCTGCGGCTGCCACGCTGGTTGATCAGCCGATCGTCGCCTGCGGCCTTACACTCTGCCCCTCGCGCGGAATCCGCACACCGCGCTGCTTCATATCCCGCAGCCGGACATACATCATGGCCGCCATCAGCGCGTCGTTGAACGCATCGTGCTGCTCCAGCACCGGCAGGTCGAGGTCACGCAGGATGGACGCGAAGGACAGATCTACCGTCGTGCCCGGCGGGGCGTCACCGTATTTGCGCTCATAATACAGCTTCGAGACCTCGATCATCGGGTTCGGCAATTCGATCTGGATCAGCGGCAGGACCTCCTTGTCCAGCATCCGGACGTCGAATTCGAGATAATAGCCGACCAGCGGGCGGCCGCCGATGAAGTGCAGGAACTCCGGAATAATCTTCTGGATACGGGCACCGGCGGCGACATCCATCTCGCGCAGGCGATGCACCCGGATCGAGTCGACGCTCATGCGCGCTTCGGGCCGCACCACCACTTCAAAGCGCTCGCTGGTCAGAATGCGGTCACCGCGAATCTTGATCGCGGCGATGGTGACGATGCGGTCATGCCGGATGTCGAGCCCGGTGGTTTCGCAATCCAGTGCCACCACCTCATCCGGTGGCCCGGCTTCGAACATGAAGCGATAGTCCTGGTCGCCCAGCGATACTTGATGAAACAGCCGCTTGATCGGCCGCGGGATCATGTCAGAACGCGCCCAGGTTGAAGTGCCGGCGCACGATGTCGCGCAACTGCTTCACCACGCCCAGCGCCTCGCGCAGCACGTCGCGCTGGGTTGAGGACAGCATATCAGGCCGTACCAACGCCGTGGCGGCCCCGGCGGCGGCCAGCTGCGCATCGAGACGAAACGTCATCAGCAGATACAGCGCCTGCGTCAGGTCACGGCCGAAATCGCGGCTGAAGGTGCCGGCTTCGACAATCCGCTGGATACGTTGCGCGGTGTTCGTCTCCGCCAGTCCGCGCTCAAGCGCCATGCTGCGGATGCCATGTACGATCGGAAAGATGCCGCCCTTCTTCAGGTCGACCGCGTCGCCCTTGCCGTCCGGCGTCAGCAGATTGTTGAAGAACCCGATCGGCATGGGGAAGGCTTCCGTCGCTCTGGCAAAATGCACCATGAAGGCGCTGCGGCCACGCACCGCCTCGACCAGGCCGGCTTTCACATCGGCCAGCAACTGCGCATTGCCGGCCACCGCGACGGCATCGTACAGAATGGCGACGTCCATGTGCGTTTCGGGTTCCGGCAACGCAACCCAACGGCGGAACATCGTTCCATACTCATCCACCGTCTGCGACCAGATCGGATTGCGCACCATCACGTTACCGGGACAGGGCTCAAACCCGAAGCCTTCCAGAGCGGTGGTGAAATCCGCACGGAACCGGTCCAGGATCGCTGCCTCGACCGGGTGCGCCAGGATCAACGCATTGTCCTGATCGGTGCGCAGCGTCTGCTCGCCGCGCCCCTCGCTGCCCATGACCGCGAGGCAGGCCGCGCCGCGGATTTCCGGCGGGGCGACCATATCGAACAGCTTGGCGAACAGGCGCCGGTTCAGGTCAGAAATGATCTCGGCGATGACCTCCACCTTCAGGCCCTGGCGCCGCAGGATACGCACCTGCTCGCCGATCTCCCGCGCCGCGACGGTCAGGTCGGACAGCCCCGCGGCGCGTTCGATGCGCCCGGCAACGAGCTGTGCATTACCCGCGAGGAAGCCCAGCAGCCCGATATCGTCGAGGATGCCGACATAGTGCGTGCCGTCATGAATGGCGATGCGGCGCTTGTTGGTCTTGGTCATCAGGATCAACGCGGAATAGACGAAGTCGTCCGGCCGCAATGAGATGACATCGTAATGGCAGATCGTCCCGATGGGTGTGTCGATCGGTTTGCGCTGCAGCACCGTGGCCTTCGACAGGTTCATACCGGTGACGATGCCGACGCGGTCCCCGTCGCGCACAAACAGCGCGTTGCTGTCGATCTGGCTCATAGTGTGGCCGGCCGTCTCGATCGTGTCGGCCGCATCGATGAAGGCCGCTGGCGACAGCGGCATGTCGGCGATGCGCGCGCGCATCAACGTGCCGATCCGGCTGTCCTCCTCATCGCGTGCCATCGCATCCAGCTTGCGCGACAGGTCGAGATAGAAGAACGCGCCGAAGCGGGGATTCGCCTTGATCAGATTGAGCGCCACGTCGCGCGGCAGCAGGTAGCACAGCGTCTCCTCACGGGCGACGAAGGCGTGCCGCGACTGGCCCTGCACCAGGGCATGGCTGTCGAAGGAGTCCTTGGGACCGAGCAGGGCAATGAGTTCGTCGGCGTCGCGCTCCTCGACCGCGCCCTTGATGACGATGAACAGCGAGTCGGCGGCGGCCTGCTGGCCAAGAATGGTCTGGCCGGGGCGGAAATAGCCGATATCGAGCGCTTGCCGCAGCGCCTCCATTTCCTGTGGCGTCAGGCGGTCGAAAGGCGGGTTCTGCGGGTCAAAAGAGTTCGGCATCGTGGCGGACTCCGGACACGCGCATGACCGGATCAGACGGACCCGGTCATGCCTCGCGACGAATGTTCAGGCGCGGCCTGGGCCGCGCCTTGTTCTGTCAATGCGACGACGCGCTGGCGGCGCCGATGCCGGTCTGGCAGCGGACATACTGCTCGTCGAAGCCGCTGCGGTCCTGGCGGGCGCGCGCCGTGGCGTCGATCTTTGAGAACAGCCAGATGCCGACGAAGGCAATCGTCATGGAAAACAGCGCCGGGTTGTCGTAGGGGAACCAGGCGGTACCCTTCGGATTGCCCAGCGTCAGCTCCCACACTGCCGGCGACAACACCACCAGGATCACCGCTGAGGCCAGGCCCAGCAGACCGCCGATCAGCGCGCCCATCGTGGTCAGGCCTTTCCAGAACATCGACAGCAGCAGCACCGGAAAGTTGCAGGACGCCGCGATGCAGAAGGCCAGGCCGACCATGAATGCGACGTTCTGATTCTCGAACACGATGCCCAGCAGGATAGCCAGAACCCCGAGGCAGATGGTCGCGATCTTCGACACCCGCATTTCCGTCCGCTCATCCGCCCGTCCCTTCTTGACGACGATG
>JAFEFW010000589.1 GCA_018240405.1 Pseudomonadota bacterium | reverse complement strand
GCCGCGGCCGGTATTGCAAGACAGTGGCGGTTGCTGACGGCGAGAAACCATTAGGGGGAAACCATGCGCCACGTCTTCCACGCGCTCGCACTCGGTTCGGCGTTGTGTGGTGTCACAACCGGCCCATCGGCCGCGCAGGAAATCGCGAACGTGCAGAAGCTGGGTCCCTTCGTAGGCACCTGCATGGCCTCAGCCGTCGTAACCTACCCCGCTGGGACCGTCGACCAGTTCATGATCGTCGGTAATGATGAAAAGAATGTCCTCCAGACATACCGGGTCACCGGTGGCGAATCAAAGGTACTGAAGGCAGCAAACATCAATCCATTTCTTGGACTTGACGATGCGGCGGGGAAAGGCAAGGCCGACATCGAAGCCGCGACCACTCTGGACGGCCAGGCCATCTGGATCGGGTCGCACAGTCGCAACAGCGAAGGCGAGCTGCGACCGGCCCGCGGCCAGTTGTTCAGCACAGCCATCGTGCTTGAAGAGGGCGTACCTGTCGCGAAACCATCGCAGAAAGTGCCGCAGAACAGGCTGCTGGAGGCGTTCGCGGCGCTCGATCCATTGCGCGACATCATCGCGCTGCACGACCACAAGAACGCCGACAAGGCGGCCAAGAAACAGGGCTTCAACATCGAAGGCCTCTCGCTCGGTGAAGATGGCACGTCGCTGGTCGTCGGGCTACGCGGGCCGCTGAGCGACAACAAGGCATACGTCCTGACCATCAGCGACGCGGCCGGATTGCTGCGCACCGGCAGCCTTGCCCCTGGCGCCGTGAAGCTTCGGGCGACGCTTACATTCGCCGCCGGCAAGGGAATTCGAAGCATGGAATACGCGCCCGCCCGCAAGGCGTTCTTTGTCATTGCCGGATCGTCGGGACCGGATGACGACCGCCCCGCATTCGATCTCTATCTGTGGGATGGCGGATCCGGTCCGCCAACACTGATCCCCGGGCTGCGCGACAGGATCGAAGCGGCGGGATTGCCCAGGTTCCAGCCGGAAGCGCTCGCCGTGGACAGCACCGGCACCAGGCTGCTGGTCCTGAGCGATGACGAGAACCGGTGCAAAGATGATGCGTTCAACGGCGTCCTCGTCACGCTGAAGTGACGAGTTTTCCAAGAAAGGGAACTGCAATGGCCTGGAAAGGGATCGTCGGCAAGTCCTTCAAACCGGAGGAGTTTGAAAGCTACTGCCACACGCTGCACTGGCTGACATGGC
>JAFEFW010000588.1 GCA_018240405.1 Pseudomonadota bacterium | reverse complement strand
ACCAGACCACGCAGCGCCGCGACACGGAGGTCGTAGTGCTTGACGACGCTGTTCTGCTCCAACTTCTCGGCCAGGATCGGCAGCGCAATCTCGTAGGCCTGCCGGATACGCTGCTCGTGGCTCAGCGGGGGTGGCGGCGGGCCGTAGAGCAGCATGGAGTTTGGTGGCTCCCAGCCGGCCGCCTTGGCCTGTACTCGCCAGCTCTCGACGTCGGCTACGTCATCCTTCCCGCCGCGCTGCTTCTGTTCGAAGCTCTGTGTCGCCATCTTCTCGCGGGCAATGCGTTGTTTCGGCGTCAACGCGTCCCAATCCGCGCCCTCATCGGCCGCCATCTGCCGCGCCAGGGCCTCGCCGGCGTTCGTGCGCTTGCTGAACAGCGTGCGGACGTCGTCGGGGATGATCGTCATACGGGCCGCGCCCGTATCCGGATCCAGCTCGACGTGGAAGCCGGCATCGCGCAACTTCTGGCTCAGCCGGGCATGGTAGAAGGCGTCGGCCTCGAAGATGAAGCCGCCGATCGCCGCGGTGTCCAGCGAGCCAACCTTGCCGTCTGCACCGATGACCACGTTCGGCATCAGGAAATGAGTGTGCAGGTTCGGATCACCCGGGCCGAGGTCGCGGGAGATGTCGCCGTCCTTGATCTGCACGCGGCGGCTGGTGTGGTGCGTGAACTCCAGCCACGTCACGTTGCCCAGCACGCGACCGTCTTCGCCGCCATCGCCCAGCCTGATCTGGCCAACTTCCGACGCGATATAGGCCACCGCTTCACGTGCCGCCTCGATATGGGCGTTGTAGATCATCGCCTGCTCAACTGGTTCGGCGAAGCTCCAGGCCACCGACACGCTCTTGTCCGGCGTCGGGCAGAAGTCGTAGCTGCCGATCGGGATGCTCAGCCGTTCCTCGCCAGTCCGAGGGTCAGTCGGCAGCCGGCGCTCTGGCGCGTAGTGCTTCCCCGCGATTCGTTCGCCATCAGCCCGCCGGCCGGCGAGCAATGCGTTAATTTCGTCACGGCCCAGCAGCCCATCCGCTTCAATCGCCAGCGCCGTCAGGACAGCTGGATCGGTGTCGGGTCTGATTACCGCCAGCGGTGCATCTGTCAGCCCCTCGCGGACGCGGCTGGCCAGCTCGGCAAGGCGTTTGCCGATCCGCGCCTCGGCGTCGTCGAGCAGGTCCATATCGCCGCCGCCGCGGATGTATTTCTGCATCAGGCGGCCCAGCG
>JAFEFW010000587.1 GCA_018240405.1 Pseudomonadota bacterium | reverse complement strand
GTGAGGCTGCCACTTGCCGTCCTTGAACCAGTGGATCGGCTGCGGCGGGATGTAGCTGCGCGTGGCCTGCGTATCGAACGGTTCGGTGTAGGCGATGGTGTCGGCGAACAGCGCGACGAAATAGAACAGCGCGACCACCACCGCGCTCGCCATCGCCACCTTGTGCTTCTTGAACCGCCACCAGATCAGCTGCCGCTGTGTGGCGACGGCAACCTTGTTTTCGGCTTCGGCAACGACCGTCGCGCTCACCGCAACTGCCCCAGGCGGATGCGCGGATCGATCCACATTAACAGCAGGTCGGAGATCAGCGTGCCGATCACCGTCAGGACGCCCAGCAGCAGGATGATCGTCGACGCCAGCAGCATGTCCTGCGACAGCAGCGCCCGCAGCAACAACGGTCCGACGGTCGGGAGGCTCAGCACGACCGAAATGATGATCGATCCGGACACCATGAACGGCAGCAGGTAACCGATCGTGCTGGCGAACGGGTTCAGCGCAGCGCGAACGGGATATTTCAGGATCACCCGCCGCTCTGCCAGGCCGCGGGCCCGCGCGGTCACGACATAGGGCCGGCGCAGTTCATCCAGCAGATTGGCGCGCATGATGCGCACCAGTTGCGCCGTTCCGGCCAGCGACAGGATCAGGATCGGCACCGGCAGATGCCACAGCATGTCCACGACCTTCGCCCAACTCCACGGCGCCAGTTGCTGGTCGGCCGAGAACAGCCCGCCGACGCTGACGCCGAACCAGCGCTGGCCGAAATACAGCACGATCAGCGCCAGCAGGAAGTTCGGCACCGCCAGGCCAATGAAGCCCAGGAAGGTGAAGACGTAGTCACCGATCGAGTATTGCCGCACTGCCGAGTAGATGCCGATGGGCAGCGCCAGCCCCCAGGTGACGACGATCGCGCCCAGCGACAGCAGCACGGTCAGCCAGAGACGGTCGCCAATGACTTCGGTGACCGGGCGGCCATATTCGAATGAGCGGCCGAACTCGCCCCGGGTGACCATGGAAATCCACTTCCAATACTGCACCCAGAGCGGCTCATTCAGGCCGTAGGCTTGCCGCATCGCATCCGCCTCGGCCGGCGACAGCGACGAGCCCGAGGCAGTGACCTGCGCCGCATAGGCGGTGACGAAATCGACCGGCGGCAGGTGCAGGATGCCGAATGTGACGAAGGTAATCGCCACGATGGTAATCGCCGCCAGGCCGAGCCGCC
>JAFEFW010000586.1 GCA_018240405.1 Pseudomonadota bacterium | reverse complement strand
TGTCGCAAATGTCGCTCGCGCATGTGAAGTATAGGCGTTTTCACCTTCTTTTTCCTAATCACTCTGCACTGTTTTCTGCCCGCGCGCGCGAGCGACATTTGCGACAGAGCCTGGAACCGGCTGACGGCGCATGCTGGGGCATGGCTGACAAAGCGCGAAGGTGCAAATCGTGACGACCGCAACCATCTTTCCACTCTTGGATGAAGTCCTGTCGGCCGCGATGACGAGCCGGTCGACGAAGCCGACGCTGCGGGATGGTTTCTGGTGAAACCGGACTGCGCCTGGCCGGTGACAGGGGGCGCCAATGCCTGATGATGCAGGCCCGAAACAGCGTAAACCGCGCGGCGCCGGCCGGAAGTTCCTGCCAGGCACATCGGGCAACCCTAATGGCCGTCCGCGCGGCCGCCGCCCGTTGGCCTACGAAGCGCTTGACCGCATTGGCGAGGCCAACGCGCAGGACATCATCGACCGGGTCGTCCAGGACGCGAAAGGCGGCGACATGCGTGCGGCTGAAATCATCCTCCGCCGCGCCTGGCCGGAGCGAAAGGGACGCGCTGTCACGATCGATCTGCCCCAGATGGTCGACGCCGACGGCGTCATCGCGGCGCTGGCAGCCGTCACACGCGCGGTCGCGACCGGTGCCCTGACGCCGGATGAAGGGCAGGCGCTTGTGGGTCTCCTGGAAGCGCAGAGACGTGCCGTTGAGACCATTGATCTTGCTAAACGTATCGAGGCGCTGGAGCGAGCCAAGGAAACGGGCCGATGATGAACCTCAAAATGCGATTGAAGCGGCTGGAGCAGGCCAGCATAGCGGAAAACCGGTATTTCGTCTTTGCCGGGGACGACGAGACGTCGGAAGCGGCGATCCTTAAGCGGTTCCCTGGTGGTCTGCCCGAGGGCGCAGCGGTGACCGTTCTTTGTTGGGAAACTAAAACCACATCCGGAAGCAAGGCATGAAGCGGTCTTTGCTGCGACAGATCTGGCGGGAGCCGGAGCCATTGAGCGTGGCGAGTGGCGTTGTGACCTCGACACGAACTGCGAAGGCATGAGCTGGCCCGCGCCGGCGAACTTTAAACGACATCTGAAAGTATGCGGCATCGGCCAATGGACAGGAGGCTAGATGGGCGGACTTGTTCGTTACGCAGCAACGCGCGTCGCTGTGCGGGAATGCGCGCCGATTGATGAGGCGAAGCAGGTGCAGGACAAGGCGGAGGCGCTGCGG
>JAFEFW010000585.1 GCA_018240405.1 Pseudomonadota bacterium | reverse complement strand
TCGGTGCTGACGCAGTCCCTGCCGCGCAGCCTGTACGCCCATACCGAAGACCCGATCGACTTCGAGCCGCTGCGCGGCAAGGTTGTCGGCGTGATCGGCGCCGCCGCGGCGGCCTTCGACGCCGCCGGCGTGGCGCTGGAGCATGGCGCCGAGGCTGTACACCTGTTTGCCCGCCGCGACACGATCGCCGCCCTGCCGGTGGTGCGCGCACGTGGCTTTGCCGGCGCCTATGACAACTACCATATGCTGCCCGATGCCGACCGTTGGCATCAGGCGATCCGTTATTTCCACTCCGGATCGACGCCGACGACCGATGCGATCGAGCGCGCCGTGGCCTTTCCCAACTTCCACTTGCATCTGTCCTCGCCCTGGACCGACGCGGGGGTGCATAACGGCCGGGTGGCGACCGTGATCAACGGCGAAATCTATCGGATGGACTTCGTCATTGCCGGAACGGGCTACAGCGCCGACCTCGCGGCCCGGCCGGAACTGCGCGACTTCGCCGGGCAAATCCTGCGCTGGCGGGATCGTTACGATCCGCCGGCGGCGGAACGCGACGAGATGCTGGGCGCCTATCCCTATCTCGGCGCCGGGCATGAGCTGATGGAGAGGACACCGGGTGAGGCACCGTTGCTGCGGCATATCCATGTGCAGAACCCGGCGGGCTTCCTCAGCTTTGGCCTGCCGATCGGCGACGTGCCGAGCATGAAGCGGGACATTCCGGTGATCGTGGGGCGTATCAGTGCGGACTTCTTCCACGACGACCTGGACCTGCTGCGGCCGCGCATGGTCAGCGAGGTGAAGCCCGACTTCACCAACGAGCTGTACCGCAGCGCCATTCGCTGAGCCGCGCCGCGGTCTCAGTGGATGATGTAGCCGCCGTCGACCACCAGGTCGTGGCCGTGGATGAAGCTGCCTTCGGTGGTCGCCAGGAACGCAATTGCCTCGGCGATTTCCGTGGGCCGGCCCATGCGCCCGGCTGGCACGCGCGACACCATCGTTTCCAGCTTGCCGGGCATCCGGCCCCAGGTATCGAGGTTGAACTGCGTGGCGATCGGCCCGGGGCTGACCGTGTTCACCTGGATGCCGTCCTTCGCCAGTTCGAACGCCATGTTGCGCGCGAGATGGATCAGCGCCGCCTTTGTCGTGCCGTAGAGCGCGTTTTCCTCGGCGGCGACGGAGCCCATCTGGCTGGCGACGTGGATGATGCGCCCGCCGCCC
The DNA here is from genome assembly GCA_018240405.1 of Pseudomonadota bacterium. Lineage (GTDB taxonomy): Bacteria > Pseudomonadota > Alphaproteobacteria > Acetobacterales > Acetobacteraceae > Rhodopila. Next base: position 2 of record JAFEFW010000585.1, on the reverse strand, counting down.
TG
>JAFEFW010000584.1 GCA_018240405.1 Pseudomonadota bacterium | reverse complement strand
AGCAGCGGGAAATACCGCTCCGCCCGGTCGACGCTGGGCATCCACAGGCCGAGCAGCGGCGCCGGCCCGCAGGACTCTGCCGGCATGGCAAAGCGCCAGACCGGCGCGGTCATCCAGACCTGCGGCCAGCGATCGCCGAAATGCCCCCTGGCGGCGTGAAGACCGCCCGATACAACCGCGTGCCAGACGCGGGTGACCGCTGCCGGCAAGCCAACGCCGACGAAGTCACCCCGGGCCGGAAGCTTGCCGTAGAAGCCGGCCGCGCGCGCAGTGTCAGGCAGCATGCTGCATTGTTGCGCATGTCGCCGACGGATTGAAGCGCGTGGGGTAGCATGTGCGCACTGGAACCTCTGACGGATGTCCGCACAGGCGTTTGATGAAGCAGCCGTTCCGTCAGCCGCTATCGTCGGCAAGAGTGCGGGCCGCGGGGAGCGTTCCGTGGCTTCCGTCGGTCCGGACAATCAAGTACGTGGCTTCAAAGCAAAATGCCTGGGACCCCGGCGATCTGGCACGAGCTGTGTTCCGTCATCGCCGGCAGCGGCGTGCCATGGCGGGTGACCGTCGATAGACGCTGCCGGCGTCGCTTCAAGCCACGGGCGGGACTTGTCCGCGCTGCCCGCCCCGACGCCGAACACCGGCCATCGCGAGGACAGCGGGCAGCAGGACCGCAATGGATAGCGGCTCCGGCACGTCCACGGTGCCAGTCAGGGTAAACGCCTGGTTAAAGGTGGACGGCGTCGGTCCGCCAAAAATATCCGTGCCGATGCGCAGCCAGTCGGGATCGAGCGCAGCGTCGCGGGTCCAGGCCTGCAGGTCGGGGGCGAAGGGCGTGCCGGGTGCGACGATCGGGCGGGTGCCGGACAGCCAGTAGAACTCCCCTCCCGTCACGTCCACCTGCGGCACAAAGAAGTAGTGATCGGCCGGCAGGTCAATTGGCGTCGAGAAGGTTACGCTGACCTCGACCTCCTGACCCCTGATCGGGCCATTGCCGCCGGTCGTCTGGCCCGGACTTGGGTGAATCCCGCCCGGCTGCACCGAATTTGCGGCGGTGAAGTCGGCCGCCAGGACACTGGTCGCGAAGGTGAGGGAACTGCCGGCAGCGTCGCGGCTGGTAAACGCCACGTCCGAGGGCGAGTTCACCCGTGTCGGAACATTCGGCGTCCGCACCGTATCCGAATCCTTCGGGAAGACACGGTAGACTTCCACGACAACGTTGCCGATCGAGCCGGTGG
>JAFEFW010000583.1 GCA_018240405.1 Pseudomonadota bacterium | reverse complement strand
CCTGCGAAGCGCGCACGGTAATCGGTGCGTACGTTCACCAGTGCCACGCGGCCCTTGTCGACCTCCGCCTGCGCGCGTTCCAGCGCTGGGCGGATATCCTCGACCTTGTCGACGTATTCGCCGTACCCACCGAGCGCCTCACAGATCTTGTCGTACCGGGTGTAACCGAGATCCCGGCCAGGCTTTTCGCGCTTCGGATCGCCGGTCCAGCCGCCGTTGAGGCTGATCACCACCAGCAGCGGAATCTTGTGCCGGATGGCGGTATCGAGCTCCATCGCATTCAGGCCCATCGAGCCGTCGCCATGCACCACAATGACCTGCTTGTCCGGGCAGGCCACCTTGGCGCCGACACCGAACGGCATGCCAACGCCCATGGTGCCGAACGGACCGGAATTCAAACGATGACCCGGCGCGAAGGTCGGCATTGTCTGGCGGCCGTAGTTCAGCGTCTCCTGCCCGTCCACGCACAGGATGGCGTCGCGATCCATGAAATCGCGCACCGCTTCCAGCATGCGCACGGGGTGGATGTCGCCATCCTCCTCAAGCTTGTTGGCGCCGGGCGCGGAACGCTTGGCCGCCTCACCGTCCGCCAGTTGCTTGCGCCAGCCGGCATACTTGTCCGGATTGATCCGGCCCTTGGTGGCCTGCAGCAACTGGCCGAGCACCGCCTTGCAGTCGCCAACGATGGGTATATCGACGTAGCGGGCGGCGTTGGAAATCTCGACCGGATCGATATCGATACGGGCGATTTTCGCATTGGGCCCGAAACGAGGCGGCGAGGCATGGCCGATGATGTAGTTCATCCGGGTGCCCAGCACGATGATCAGGTCAGCATCGCGGAAGGCGCCGGAGCGCATCGTCATGTACGAATACGGGTGGTCGTCCGGCACGACGCCGCGGCCTTGCGGCGTGGTGTAGAACGGAATGCCCGCCTGTTCGACGAACTCCTGCATTTCCGTCCAGGCGCGGCTCCAGATCACGCCGGAACCTGACACGATCAGCGGCTTCTGCGCCTCAGCCAGTGCGGAGACCAGCGCATCGACCTGGCGCGGGTCGCCCATCGGGCGGCTGTCCATGATCGGGCGGCCGGCATAGGACCAGTCCACCAGGTTCTCGTCGATCTTCTGGTACAGCATGTCGCCGGGGCAATCGAGGTAGACCGGACCGGGCTTGCCGCTGATCGCCCGCTGCAGGGCGAAATTGATCTGCTGTGGGATGCGCTTCAGGTTGATCAGGCGGTCCA
>JAFEFW010000582.1 GCA_018240405.1 Pseudomonadota bacterium | reverse complement strand
GGGTAACGAGTGATGTCATGATAGCCCTCCACTCCATCGGCACGGCCCAGGACCGCCGAGTGTGGTCGCCAGCCATCCCAAAGAAATTCGATGACCGCGATAACAATCGCAAGCCCAATCCCTGGAATTGCTCCCAGCACGGCCACACCGATGAAACAGGTAATCGACAGCCAAAATTCCCAGCGCTGAATTCGGTATATCCGCCGGAGGTCGGCAACTTCGATCAGGCCAATGGCCGACGCAATGACGACTGCGGCCAATGCCGTGGCGGGTAGATGTTGCAGAAGATTCGGAGCGGCCACGAGCAGTGCTGCAACGGCGAGCGCGCCAACGATCCCGGTCACCTGTGTCTTGGCCCCAGCGGCCTCTGCGACAGGGGTCCGTGATGAGCTGCTGCTGATCGGGAAGCCCTGAAACAGTCCGGCGGCCAGATTGGCTGCGCCTAACCCTACCATCTCCTGATTGGCGTCAACGTAGCTGCCGGTTCGTGCCGCATAAGCACGCGACAGCACGCTGGTATCAGCGAACGATACCAGAGCCACAGTGCAACCACCGACGAGGATGGGGACAAGGTCGGCGTAGGTGATCCAGGGAATGGAGAACCCTGGCAGACCCTGTGGAAGAGAGCCCAGGACTGCCACTCCATAGCGTTCGGCCAAGCCCAAAACTGCGACAGCCAAAGTCGCGCCAACGACCGCAATCAGGATGCCGGGCAAGCGCTTGCTGCTCTTGAGCAGCAAGATTGTCGCCAGGGTCACAGCACCGATCGTGAAGGTGACCCAGTTCGCTGTCCCGGCAAGCACCGTCTCGCCGGTCGCCCAGAGGCTCCGCAATGGCCCTTCAGCATCGATCGAGAAGCCAAACAGCTTCGGTAGCTGGCTGATCATGACGGTCAAGGCGATACCGTTCATATACCCGTAGCGGATGGGCTTCGACAGCAGCTCGGTGATGAAACCCAGACGCACCACACCGGCAGTGATGCATATGATCCCGGAAACGACAGCCATCGCACTGGCCAGGGCGACGGCGCGGATCGGATCGCCACCCGAAAGCGGCAGGATGACGGCGAGAATGATGGCAGCGAGCGATGAATCGGGTCCCAACACCAGAATTCGACTGGGTCCGAACAGCGCATATGCCAGCAACGGGACAATTGTTGCGTACAGCCCAAAAATCCCGGGCACCCCCGAGGCTTCGGCATATGCAACCCCGACTGGAATCAGCATCGTAGTCAACACGAGCCCGGCCGC
>JAFEFW010000581.1 GCA_018240405.1 Pseudomonadota bacterium | reverse complement strand
CGCCTCGGCACCGCGCTCGGTGGCGCCATCGCTCGCCGCAACGCCGAACGCGCACGGATGAAGGCGCTGCAACTGGCGGAACTGGCGCAGGACCTCGCCGGCACCGGCGCCAGTGGCGGCCCGGCCTGTCAGGAAGCCTTCGCCAAGCTTTGCCAGCAGGTCTGCGAGGCGCAGGCGCTGGCCAACAAGGTGCCTGACACCGCCGATCCGATCGCGCTGTCCGAGAGCCAGCAGATGCTGTCGGCGCAACTTGGCCGACTGGTCGAGCGCCAGCCCGATGCGATGGCCGGGCTTTCCACGGCGTTCGCCCGTCAGCGGGGCGAGTCCAATGCCGATTGGTCGAAGCGGCTGGACCAGTTGATGGCCTTCCTCGACGCGCTCATCGCCGGAATGTTGCAGGAAGCACGCGATCAGGTCGTCCGCCTGCGTGGCAACCGGGCGCTGACGATAATGGACCGCGCAGCGGCAAGCACGGCCGGCGGCACCGAAATGGGTGTCGCCATGGTCGGCACCGACTCGGTCTACCTGATGCCCGACACGACCGGCCCGGTGCCGGTGACGCAGACCGCGCTGCTGCGGCCGGGTGACTGGCTGGTTTTCGCAGAGGAAACCACCACCGTCGCCGCCAACGGCGCGACGCAGCGCGAGCGCACCTACCGCGAGGCGGTGCGGCTGGAGCGCGTCTTCGACGAAGTGCCGCAAGGCCAGACCGACACCATGACCCGCGTGGTGTTCCAGCCGCCGCTGACCAGGCTGTACCTGCTGGCGAACACGGTGGTCATCGGCAATGTCGCCGAGATCAGCCATGGCCGTACAGTCGATGCACCCTCGCCGCCGATTGCCGACGACGGCACCATTGCGCTGGAACAGACGCCGCTGACCTGGCTGCGCGACCCTGCGGCGCCGGATGGGCTGGTGCCGCAAGCCGGCTTCAGCGTCGCCGGCCAGGCCTGGCGCAGAGCGGAAGACCTGCTTGCAGCCGCGCCAAGTGATCCGGTGTTTGCGGTGGAGACCGCGCCAGATGGCACGTCCCGCCTGCGCGTTGGCGACGGGCGTAACGGCTCGACCGTGCCGGTCCCAGCGCCCACCACGCTGCGCTATCGAGTCGGCGCCGGACCGGACGGCAACCGCAAACCGGGCGCGGTGAAGGCGCTGCTCGACGCTGACGCGGCGATCCTGGAGACGTTCAACCCGCTGCCGGTCAGCGGCGGCAGCGCGGCCGAACCACCGGCGCAGTCGCGCACCAAGGCCGC
>JAFEFW010000580.1 GCA_018240405.1 Pseudomonadota bacterium | reverse complement strand
CTTGGCTCGACCCTGCTGGTCACCTTCGCCGCGCTGGCCGTGGCGGCCGTGCTGGGTGGCGCGATGGCGATCGCCATGTCGGCCAGCCGGCTGGCGCAAGCGGCAATTCAGCCCTGGGCGGTGGCGCTGCAGGTCACGCCGCTGCCGGCAATCGCGCCGCTGATCATCATCTGGGTTGGCGACCCGTTTGCCGCGCTGGTCGTCTGCGCCACCATCGTCGCGTTCTTCCCGTTGTTCGCCAACACGGCGACCGGTCTGGCGTCACCGCCGCCGGAATTGCACGACCTGTTCCACCTGTATGGCGCCGACCGTTGGCAAACCATGCGCCTGCTGCGGCTGCCGGCCGCCCTGCCCTATTTCCTGTCCGGGCTACGAATTTCCGGCGGGCTGGCGCTGGTCGGCGCCGTCGTGGCCGAACTGGTCGCCGGATCGGGCGGATTTGCCTCCGGACTGGCGTACCGCATCCTGGAGGCGTCGTTCCGGCTGGAGATGCCCCGTATGTTCGCCGCGCTGGTGCTGCTTGCGATCGCCGGGATCGTCATCAACTTCGGCCTGGGCGCGGTCGAGCGGACGATCCTGCGCCGCAGGGGTGGCGCATGAACCGGTTGCTGATTTTTGGCTTGGGCTACAGCGGAGCGGCCATTGCCCGCGACGCGCGCGGGGCGGGGTTCGAGGTCACGGCTACCTCGCGCGCTGGCATTCCAGGCACGATCCGCTTCGACGCGGCCGAGGCTGCAATCGATGCCGCCACCCATCTGCTGACCACCGCTGGCCCGGATGCTGGCGACGACCCGGTGCTGGCGCGCTATCGCGACCGCATCGCCGCCGCGCCGGCGCTGCGCTGGATCGGCTACCTGTCCACGACGGCCGTCTACGGCAACCGCGATGGCGGCTGGGTCGACGAGGACACGCCGCCCGCGCCGACTCAGGATCGCGGTGCGCTACGGCTAGCCGTGGAACATGAGTGGGCAGCGTTCGCCGGGCGGTGTGCTGTCGACATCTTCCGCCTCGCCGGGATCTACGGGCCGGGCCGGTCGGCGCTGGATGATGTGCGTTCCGGCCGGGCGCGGCGGGTGATCAAGCCGGGGCACCAGTTTGGCCGCATTCACCGTGACGACATCGCGCTTGCGGTGGTCGCGGCCATGCGACAGGACCCGCCGCCCGGCAAACGCGTGTTCAACCTGGCCGACGACGTGCCGTCGGAATCCGCCGCCGTGGTCGCGGAAGCCGCAACGCTGCTCAACGCACCAGAACCTCCCGCC
>JAFEFW010000057.1 GCA_018240405.1 Pseudomonadota bacterium | reverse complement strand
ATCGTCGGCGAGCGTCCGGATCAGCGTCCGCATGTCGTAGCCGCGCAGGCGATTTTCCGGAACGATATGGCGCAGCTTGCGCTGGTCGGGGCAGCTCCAGGTGCTCAGGCGGCCCTGGAAGTAGGACAAATATTGTTTGGCGACGGCCACTGCCTCTGCCTCGTCCCGCACCAGCACGTCGATGACGCCATTGGCGAGTTGCACGCGGACCGGTCCGACTTCCTCTGGCTTGAACACGCCCAGGCCGCCGCCTTCGATCATCGCCGGGCCGGCCATGCCCATTGTGGTGTTTTCGGTCGCAATGATCACGTCGCAGCAGCCGAGCAATACGGCGTTGCCGGCGAAGCAGCGGCCGGAAGCAATGCCGACCAGCGGCACCAGGCCGGACAGGCGGGCAAATTTATGAAACGTATCCGTTTCCATGGCGCTGCCGCCGCGGTCGGGGTCGCTGCCGCGTCCGCCGCCGCCTTCGGCAAACAGCACGACGGGTGTGCGCAACCGCTCCACCAACTCGTACATGCGGTCCTGCTTCAGGTGCCCCATGCGCCCCTGCGTGCCGGCGTAGACGCCGTAGTCGTAGGAAACGACCACGGCCCGGCTCATGGTCTCATCGAATTTATCGCCGTTGATCGTCGCCAGGCCCATGATCAACCCATCCGCCGGCGACTCCTCGATCAGTTGCTCCAGCGTTGCAATGGACCGCCGGGCGGCAACGACCATCCGGCCGTATTCGACGAACGAGTCGGGGTCCACCAGATCAGCAATGTTCTCCCGCGGCGTGCGCTGTTTCGTCGTCCTGCGGCGGCCGACCGCCTTGGGCCTGGCGTGGTCCAGGGTTTGGTCGGCGCGTGCCAGCACAGTGGCGAGGTCGGGACGGATATAGTCGGGATCAATCTCCTGCGCAGCGGAGGCATCGCCGCCTGCGACCTCGGCCGGTTCGATGAACAGCAGCGGCGCGCCTTCGAACACGGTATCGCCGACGGCGACGCAGAGGGCACGCACGATACCACCGGTTTCGGCCGTGATGCCGTGCTGCATCTTCATCGCTTCCATGACGAGCAGCTCCTGCCGCGCCCGCACCGTGTCGCCGATGGCGACGGACAGCGCGGCGACCATGCCTTGCAGCGGCGCGCGCAGCGGCACGGTGCCTTCGGGTCCTGCCAGGTCGGTGGCGGCGTCCTGTGCATCGTCTTCAGCCGCGGGGGCTTCCTTGCCATAATTGACCACGGCTAGCGGATCGACGGCGTCGACCTTGGCCCCGGCCAGGCGCGTGGCTGGCGCGGCGCCCGCCGGTTCAAACCAGCGGCCAGCACTCTCTCCTGCTGCCGCGATCAAGCGACTGGCGTTCTCGGCCACGAATTGGGTGTGGGTGGCGCCGGAGGTGAAATCCGGATCGGCCAGCACCGCGCGCAGGAAGCCGATATTGGTCGGAACGCCGGCGATCCGGAAATCCTCCAGTGCGCGCCGCGCCTTCGCCGCCGCATCCGCCAGGCGGCCGGAGGCGGCGTGGACGATCACCTTGGCCAGCAGCGAGTCAAAGCGCGGGTTGGTGCGATAGCCGGTATAGCCGTAGCCGTCGACGCGGACCCGGTGGCCCGACGGCGGCTCATAGGCGCTCATCACCCCGCCGGTCGGGCGGACGCCGCCGTCCTCGGTCATCGTTTCCAGGTTCACGCGGGCCTGCAATGCAAGCCCGCGGGGTGGCGGCACACCATGCCCATCCAGGCCGAGATCTGCCAGACGCGCGCCACGGGCCAGCGAGAGTTGCAGCCAGACCAGGTCGAGGCCGGTCACCTCTTCGGTCACCGTGTGCTCGACCTGCAGGCGCGCATTGGCCTCGATGAAGGCGAGACGGGCGTCCGGGCCATCATCGGCGGCGTCGACCAGGAACTCGATTGTTCCCAGCCCAAGATAGTTTGCGGAGGCTGCCAGCGTGGTGGCGGCCTGCAGCAGGCGATCGCGCACGGTCGGGTGCAGGAAGGGGGCCGGTGCGATCTCGATGATCTTCTGCCGCTCGCGCTGCACGCTGCATTCACGCTCCCAGAGATGGACCGCGGCGCCGGTGCCGTCGCCCGCGATCTGCACTTCCAGGTGACGGGCGCGCGGGAAGAGGCGCTCGACATAGAGTTCGCCGTTGCCGAATGCCTGCTTCGCTTCGGCAGCGCATCGTTGGTAGGCGGCGGCCAGTTGCGCTTCGTCAGTGACCGGACGCATGCCACGCCCACCCCCACCAGCCACGGCCTTCACCATCACGGCGCCCCCGGGGCCAAGCGAGCGGAAAAAGGCGTGGGCGTCGTCGAGCGTGGTGGGGCCGGACGTGCCTTCCAGCACCGGCACGCCGCAGATGTCAGCGAAGCGCCGCGCCGCTGCCTTGTCGCCGAACAGGTCGAGCGTGTCCGGCCGGGGTCCAACGAAGGTTAGGCCAGCTTCTTGGCAGTGGCGGGCGAAGCCGGGGTTCTCGGCAAGAAAGCCGTAGCCGGGATGCACGGCGTCGCAGCCGGCTTCGCGTGCACGTTGGATGATCTGTGCTACATCGAGATAAGCGGCAGGGCCGCTGCCGGTCAGCGCGATGGCATCGTCACCGGCGCGGGTATGTAATGAACGACGGTCGTCTTCAGAATACATCGTCACAGCGTGAATTCCCATCTCCATGGCGGAGCGGGCAACGCGGATGGCTATTTCGCCACGATTGGCGATCAGGAGCCTGGTGATTTTGACAGCGGATCCGGACATTTCTGGTTTCGTCCTCAGCGCCGGGATTGCCGGCACAGGCGTTGGAGTAGATCCCGGCGGCGGGTTGCCGGCCAGGACAAGCCGGCATTGGCGCTATGGCAGGGTGCACAAGACGCCGGATGAGTCGGCACAGACTCGCCAGCGTCACGGCGGGCGAAGGCCCGCCAGCCACCCCTTGGCTGTATCGGCGATAGCGCTGCCTGGGATTCGGCCGCAAGACGCGGATGGTCGGCCGATGTCCTGGGGTTTAACCCCAGGCTTGCCCACCATGACGCGGAAGCAATGATCACCGCGACCCGACCTATTCTGCCGCAAACGCGAACAGACCGGGCCATGATCGGCAAGAGGCCACTGCCAGGTTCCGGTTGACACCGGATTGGCGGTTTCGGGGCATTTCGCCTGAAATGGTGCTGCCAGTCCCACCGGTCTCTGAATCAGGTTGCTGGCGGCGGGACCACCCAAGCGGGCCTGTCATTTTGGTTCCTCCCACCAGGTATGACGACATGCAGTTGGAGGGTAGGCATCGGGCGTCGGACCCGTCAACGCCGTGGCGACTTCGGTCGCCGTTGATCCGAGGGTGAAATCGACCACTTCCTCTCCAGCGCACCTGTGACGCATGTCGATCGGCGTCGCGCCGCCGTCCAACCGTCACGTGCATCTGCCTGTATATACGGCCTGCCCAGCGCTGCAGACCACGACGACATTGCAATCAGCCAACCCATTGCGCCTCGGCCCCGCCTTCTTCATTGTGCAACCCAAGGTGACAGGGACCGCAACGAGAATCCCACACCATGCAGGAGGAACGTACGCCTGATGCGGGAACCGCTGTTGGACGTCCGGGGCGTGGCCGTCCGCTTCGGCGGCGTCGTCGCGCTCGACGCCGTTTCGTTCGACGTCTACCAGGGTCAGATCGCCGGACTGATCGGACCGAACGGCGCTGGCAAGACCACGCTCTTCAATTGCTTGAGCCGTCTGTATCAGCCGCACGACGGGGAAATCCTGTTTGAAGGAACGTCCGTCCTGGCCACGCCACGGCATCGTATCGCGCGGCTTGGGATTGGCCGGACCTTCCAGAACGTCGCGCTGTTCGACCGCATGACCGTGCTGGAGAACGTCCTGGTCGGCCTGCATGGCGAGACTTCGTCCAGCCTGTTCGCCGGCGCCCTGCGGTTGCCGTCAGTACGGCGGGAGCAGGCAGCGGCCAAGGAACGGGCAGCCGAACTGATCGACTTCATGGATTTGCGCCCTTTCGCCAACTGGCTCGCCGGCGGCCTGCCGTTCCCGATCCGCAAGCGCGTCGAACTGGCCCGTGCCCTGGCGGCCCGGCCGAAACTGCTGCTGCTGGACGAACCCGCCGCCGGCCTGAACCACGACGAGGTGCACGTGCTGGAAGGCCAGATTCGCCGCGTCCGCGATGAGCAGGGTGTGACCGTGCTGCTGGTCGAGCACCACATGAGTCTGGTCATGTCGGTCTCCGACAAGGTCGTCGTCGTCAATTTCGGCCGCAAGATAGCCGAAGGCACGCCGGACGAAGTCCGCCGTGATCCGGAAGTCATCAAGGCCTATCTGGGAACCGCCGCCTGATGGCCGCCTTGTTGGAAATTCGCGGCGTCAGCGCCTGGTACGGGCCAATCCGGGCGCTGTACGACCTCGATCTGGCGGTCGAGGAGGGCGGCGTCACCGCACTGCTGGGCGCGAATGGCGCCGGTAAGACTACGACGCTGCGCGCCATCATCAACATGGTGCGCCGCAACGGCACGATGGTACTGGGTGGCGCCGACATTTCCAGAGCGGGAACCGAGGACATTGTGCGCCGCGGCGTCGCCCAGGTGCCCGAGGGCCGCGGCACCTTCACCGGCCTGACGGTGGAGGAAAACCTGAAGCTGGCGTTCCACACCCGCAAGGATCGCGCGGCGGCGTTGCGCGATATGGAGATGGTCTACGATCTGTTTCCGCGCCTGCGGGAACGGGTCAGGCAACAGGCCGGCACGCTGTCGGGCGGCGAACAGCAGATGCTCGCCGTCGGCCGCGCGCTGATGCTGGCACCGCGCCTGATGCTGCTGGATGAGCCATCCTTCGGCCTGGCGCCGCTGATCGTGCGGGAAATCTTCCAGGTGCTGCGGCGCATCAACGCGGAGCAGCAGGTCGCGATGCTGATCGTGGAACAGAATGCCGCGATGGCGCTGGAGCTTGCCGATACCGTCTACCTGCTGGAAACCGGTCGCGTCGTGACCTCGGGCCCGGCGGAACTGGTGCGCAACGACGAAGCGCTGCGCAAAGCCTATCTGGGGTATTGAGATGGATTTCTTCGTCCAGCAACTCGTCGCCGGCCTGACCAGCGGCGCCATCTACGCCTGCGTTGCCCTCGGTCTCGTAATGATATTTGTTTCGACTGATCATATTAACTTTGCCCAGGGCGAGATGGCGATGTTTGCCACCTACCTCGCCTGGGCGATGATCAATGCCGGTTTCGAATACTGGATCGCCTTCGGCCTGACGATCCTGATCTCCTTCGCCGGCGGGTTGTTCATCCAACGGGTGATCCTGAAACCGCTGGAAACCGCGCCCGTACTCTCCCTTGTGGTCTGCTTCATTGCGTTGCTGTCGATTTTCAACGCGCTCGCCGGGATGATCTGGAGCTATACGATCAAGCAGTTCCCGACACCGTTCCCGGCGCGCGACCTGTTCGGCAACGGCCTGGTCAGCGTCCAGCAAATCGGCATCGTCGGTGTCACGCTGCTCATGCTTGGAATACTGACGGTGTTCTTCCGCTACACCACGCTGGGCCTGGCCATGCGGGCGGCGGCGCAGAATGCCACCTCGGCCCGCATGATGGGTATCCGCGTCTCCTGGATGCTGGCTCTGGGCTGGGGCCTCGCCGCCGCCATCGGCGCCGTCGCCGGGATGCTGGTGGCACCGATCGTTTTTCTGGACCCGAACATGATGACCGGCATCCTGGTCTACGGCTTTGCCGGTGCGTTGGTCGGCGGCATCGGCAACCCGCTTGGCGCGGTGGTCGGCGGCTTTATCGTCGGGGTGCTCGAAAACCTTGTCGGCTCTTACATCATAGGCAACGAACTGAAGCTGACATTCGCACTGGCGATCGTCATCGGCGTGCTGCTGATTAAGCCCGCCGGATTGTTCGGCCGGGTGGTCGTGAGGCGCGTCTGATGGCCGCTGTCACAAATAGCTGGGCGACCAAGGGTGGGCCGGGAGTCGTGGCGATCGCCTTCTGGGCGCTGCTGGCACTGTTGCCGTTTGGCGAGCGCTTCGTCGCCGAGGGCAGTTTCGACTACTACCTGTTCATGGGCCAGGCGATGCTGATCAATGCGATCGCCATCCTCGGCCTGAATCTGCTGATCGGCTTCAACGGCCAGATCTCGCTGGGTCACAGCGCGTTTTTTGCCGTCGGCGCCTACACCGCCGCGATTCTGATGAACTTCGCCGGCTGGCCATATTGGGCCACGCTGCCCATCGCGGCGATCGTCTGTTTCGTCGCCGGCTATCTGTTCGGCTTTCCGGCGCTGAAGCTGGAGGGCCACTACCTGGCGCTGGCTACCTTCACCCTGGCCATCGCCGTGCCGCAACTGCTGAAATACAAGCCGATCGGCAAATGGACCGGCGGCGTTGGCGGTTTGCTACTGGACAAGCCGGAAGCCCCGGAGTGGACAGGCCTCGGTCAGGACCAGTTCCTGTATTACCTGTGCCTGATCGTTTCCATTCTATCGTTCTGGGCGGTGCGCAATTTGCTGCGCGGCCGGGGCGGGCGGGCGATGATGGCGATCCGTGACCACGCCATGGCCGCGGGCACGATGGGCATCGACACCGCACGCTACAAGACCGTGACGTTTGGCATCAGCGCCGGGATTACCGGCATCTCCGGCGCGCTGTCGGCGATCACCGTCGCCTTCGTCGCGCCTGACAGTTTTACCCTGCAGTTGGCCGTCTCGTTCCTGGTGGGACTGGTGGTCGGCGGCATCGCATCCCTGCCGGGCTGCCTGATCGGCGGCGCCTTCATCGTGCTGATCCAGAATTCCTCACAGTCGATTTCCGACTGGATGAAGTCCACGTTCTCACTGCGTTATGATGTGCCGGCCTGGGCAATCTATGGCGTGCTGCTGATCGCGCTGATGTATTTCATGCCGCGCGGAATCATGGGCGGCATCGAAGCCGTGTTCCAACGACTGACCACCCGAAGGGAGAGGCAACCATGAAACTGACACGACGCTCCGTCCTCGCCGGCGCCTCCATCGCGATCCTGTCGGGCCGGGCGCACGCTGCCGGCAAGTACAGCCCCGGCGCGAGCGATACCGAGATCAAGATCGGCCAGACCATGCCCTATAGTGGCAATGCCTCGGCCTATGGCGTCGCCGGACGGAACCAGGCCGCGTATTTCCGGATGCTGAATGAGACGCAGGGCGGCATCAACGGGCGCAAGATCAATTTCATTTCGCTCGACGATGGCTACAGCCCGCCGAAAACCGTCGAGCTGACCCGGCAGCTTGTCGAGCGCGACCAGGTGCTGATCGACTTCTACCCGCTGGGCACGCAGTGCAATACCGCGATCCAGAAATACCTGAACCAGAAGAAGGTGCCGCAGCTCTTCGTTGCGTCCGGCGCATCGAAATGGGGCAAGCCGAAGGAGTTTCCGTGGACGATCGGCTGGCAGCCCGACTACCACACCGAAGGCGTGATATACGCCAAGCACCTGAAGGCTAATGTCAAGGACCCGAAGATCGCCATCCTGCGGCAGAATGACGACATGGGGAACGACTACCTTGACGGCTTCTACGAAGGCCTCGGTGAGGACGGTAAGAAACTGATTGTCGCGGACGCAACCTATGAGGTCACCGACCCGACAGTCGACTCGCAGATCCTGCAATTGCGCAACTCAGGTGCCAACACGTTCTTCAACGTAACAACCCCGAAATTTGCCGCCCAGGCGATCAAGAAAGTGGCCGAGATCGGATGGAAGCCGAACCACTACCTGGTCGCTGTCGCCGCTTCGCTGGGGGCGGTGATCCGCCCCGCCGGGTTCGACAATGCCCAGGGCATCATCACCTCGCAGTTCCTGAAGGATGTGACCGATCCGCGCTGGGACAACGATGAGGACGTTAAAGTCTGGCGTAAATTCATGGCCGACTGGAACCCGACCGCCAACGTGATGGAGGGCTCCAACGTCAGTTCCTATGTCGTGATCAAGGGGCTGGAGCATGTGTTGCGCAAGTGCGGTGACGACCTGACGCGTGAGAACATCATGCGGCAGGCAGCCAGCATCAAGGACCTTGAATTGCCGTTGATGCTGCCAGGCATCAAGGTCAATACCAGCCCGACAAACTTCTACCCGATCAACCAGCTCCGCATGGCAAAACTGGAAGGAGAGCATTGGGTGGTATTTGGCGAAACGATGTCGCGCGACGCCGTGTAAACCCGCCGGCCGCCAGCGATCGGCGGCTCGGCCGTTGCTAATCCGTCATGGCCTGAATTGTCAGAGCCACCGGAAGCGAGAGATCATCTCCGGTGGCCGGCAGCCCCGGAGCAAGCCCGAGGGCTTGCTCCGGCGGGCGAGGCGCGGCGGCAACAACTCTTCCTACCGCCCCGCCTGCTTTTCAAACACCATCGTGTCCCCGTTCGCCGTCAGCGACAGCTTGGCGCCATTTTCCGACAGCACGTAACGATCCGTCTCCGTCATCACCTTGCCGCTCGACACCTTTGCCTGCGTCGGCGTGAACACCAGCGTGCCGGAATCCTCGGCCGCCTTGGTCTGCTTGTAGGTCCCCTTCATCTGCCGCACGACCTTGTCCTGCTGGCGCGTCTCGCTGCGCCATGCGCCGTCAGGCGTGATGCTCATGTTGATGACGACGTCACTGCCGACGTCGGCCTTCCACGCCCCGGCGACGCTGGCGTCGGCCAGCGCGGTGGCGGTGGCGGCGAGCGATAGAAGGGCGGCGTACAGAACTGTGCGCATGTGGTATCTCCCTGACTGCGACGAACTCGCGTGCCAACGGCCGAGTGGCAGTATCGGTTGCCACGAAACCACGGCCTCACGCCGCTGCGTTGGGATCGCATTGGCAGAACCAGCGTTACCGCAGCGTCCATCAGAAGCAGTGGAGACCCTGCATGAAGTTTCGCGTTCTGCTCGCGCCGGCCGCCTTCGCAATCGCCGCCGTCGGCTTCCAGCCCCAGGCCCAGGCGATCGGCTGCATCAGCGGCGGCCTGGCCGGTGCCGTCGCCGGCCACATGGTCAATCACGGCGTGCTCGGCGCCATCGGCGGCTGCGTGGCGGGCCATGCTTATAACAAGCGCCAGAAGCGGGCAGGGCAGATGCAGGACGAGAGCACCTACCAGCGGGGCAGCGGCTATCGGCAGAGCTACGACGGAAGCGACCGGCAGTACCAGTAATGTGAGGCGCCTACCCGTCGATGGTGGTGGAGGCCGCGACGCTTAGCCGCGCCGGATTTCCTTGCACCCGCCGGGTCGCAGCGGCATCTACTTGGCATGATCCGCCGTCCGGCCCGCCATGGCTAAGCCCGTCACACGTTATGTTTGCCAGGCCTGTGGCGCCGTCACCCTGAAGTGGGCTGGCCGCTGCGAGACCTGCGGCGAGTGGAACACCATCCAGGAGGAGACGGTCGCCGCCAAGCCCGGCCCGGCGGCAAGGACCGCCTCGGGCAGCCCGGTGGCCTTCGTCGGCCTCGCCGGCAGTGCCGAACCGCCGCAGCGCGCCGTCACTGGTATTGCTGAACTGGACCGCGTGCTGGGCGGCGGCTTGGTGCCCGCCTCTGCGGTGCTGGTGGGTGGCGATCCCGGCATCGGCAAGTCGACTCTGCTGCTGCAGGCCGCTGCCGCGCTGGCACGGGCCGGCAAGCGGGTGCTCTATGTCACTGGCGAGGAATCCATCGACCAGATCCGCCTGCGCGCCCGCCGTCTGGGTGTGGCGGACGCGCCGTTGGAACTCGCCGCCGCGATCAACGTCCGCGACATCGCCGCGGCGCTGGAGAAGGCGGCCAACACCACGCTGGTGGTGATCGACTCGATCCAGACCATGTGGGTGGACGCGATCGACAGCGCGCCCGGCACCGTTTCGCAGGTGCGCGCCTCCAGCTTCGAACTGATCCGCCTCGCAAAGGCCGGCGCCTTCGCGCTCGTGCTGGTCGGCCACGTCACCAAGGACGGTGCCATGGCCGGTCCGCGTGTGTTGGAGCACATGGTGGACGCGGTGCTGTATTTCGAAGGTGACCGCGGCCATCAGTTCCGCATCCTGCGCGCGGTGAAGAACCGCTATGGCGCCACCGATGAGATTGGCGTGTTTGAGATGACCGAACTCGGTCTGGCGGAAGTTGCCAATCCGTCGGCCCTGTTCCTGGCGGAGCGGCGCGGCAACATCGCCGGGTCCGCGGTCTTTGCCGGCCTGGAAGGCACGCGCCCGGTGCTGATGGAGGTGCAGGCGCTGCTTGCGCCAAATCCGGCCGGATCGCCGCGGCGGTCGGTCGTCGGCTGGGAGAGCGGGCGCCTGTCCATGCTGTTGGCGGTCCTGGAGTCGCGCGCGGGGCTGCGGCTGAACCAGACCGACGTGTACCTGAACATCGCCGGCGGCCTGAAAGTGAATGAGCCCGCAGCGGATCTCGCCGTCGCCGCCGCCATCGCCTCGGCCGCATTCGAGCGGCCGACGAATCCCGGTATGGTCTACTTCGGCGAAGTCGGCCTCTCCGGCGAGATTCGCCAGGTCGCGCAGGCCGAGGCGCGGTTGAAGGAAGCCGCCAAGCTGGGCTTCGATGCCGCCACGCTGCCGCGGCGCCTGGCGCACGGCAACCGCCGCCTGCTGGCGCCGGAAAACCTGCGTCTTGAGGAAATTGGCCACATTGCCGACCTCGTTGCTCGGTTTGCTCCCGAATCGGAGGCAAAATCGGCTATGTGACGCTTGGCGCGGGGCTCGGAGCGGTCAATAACCCTGCGGTATCCAACCTGGCGGTGGCATGACCTGGGTCGATTTCGCAGTCGTGGGACTTCTGTTGCTGTCAGGGCTGCTGGCATTCGCGCGCGGCTTCGTGCGCGAAGTGCTGGGCATCGCCGCCTGGGCCGGCGCGCTCGCCGTCGGTGTCTACGGCCTGCCCTACACCCGTCCCCTGGTCAAAACCTGGATCACCACCCCGGCCTGGGTCGACCCGATTGCCTTCTTCGGCTCATTCGTCATCAGCCTGATTGTCCTGATGATTATAGCCCGCATCATTGGCGGACTGGTACGCGGTTCCATGCTAGGCGGGGTTGACCGCACGTTGGGTCTGCTATTCGGCCTTGCCCGGGGTGCGGTGGTTGTCGTTATCGCCTATATCCTCGGCGGCATGGTATTTCCGATCGATCGCTGGCCTCCGGCTGTGCTGGAGGCGCGGCTCATTTCGCCCGTCTATGACGGCGCGGTGTGGGCCAGGAACCAGTTGCCGGAGGAGTACCGACCGCGCATCTATGCACCGCCGTCGGTGAAGCCGCCGGCGGCAGACGATCTTTTGCGGCCCACGGCACAAGGCAGAGCCACGGGAAAGCCGCCGACCAGGGATTAGGAGTTTGTCGCCGATGCCCTATCAACCAGGCTGTGCCGATGACGATACGCTGCATGAGGAGTGCGGCGTTTTTGGTGTCTGGAACCTGCCAGACGCCGCCGCGGTTACCGCACTCGGCCTGCACGCTTTGCAGCACCGGGGCCAGGAGGCGACCGGCATCGTCAGCTTCGACGGCGCCCGCTTCCACTCCCATCGCGGCATGGGCCTCGTCGGCGATAACTTCAGCGACCGCCGGGTGATCGAGCGCCTGCCCGGCAGCATTGCCATCGGCCACAACCGCTATGCCACCACGGGCGATACGATCCTGCGCAACGTTCAGCCGCTCTATGCGGATTTTGAATTCGGCGGGTTTGCTGTTGCACATAACGGCAACTTGACCAACGCGCATGTGCTGCGCAGAGCGCTGGTGCGCCGCGGGTGCCTGTTCCAGTCGACGACAGATTCCGAAGTTTTCGTCCACCTCATTGCCATCAGCCTCTACTCCACGGTGGTGGACCGGCTGATCGACGCACTGAAGCAGGTGGTCGGCGCCTACTCACTGGTGGCGCTGTCGAATGAGGCGCTGATGGGCGTGCGCGACCCGCTGGGCGTGCGGCCGCTGATCCTGGGCCGCGTCGGCAATGAAGGCACCGGCGGCTGGGTGCTGGCCAGCGAGACCTGTGCGCTGGACATCGTCGGCGCCGATTTCGTCCGCGATGTCGAGCCCGGCGAGATCGTCGTCATCAACGACCAGGGCGTGCACAGCATCAAGCCCTTCGGCAAGGCACGCGAGCGCTTCTGCGTCTTCGAATACATCTATTTCGCCCGTCCGGATTCGGTGATGGAAGGCATGCCGGTCTACGACGCCCGCAAACGCATTGGCGCTGAACTGGCACGGGAATCGCCGGTCGAGGCCGATGTCGTCGTGCCGGTCCCGGACTCGGGCGTGCCAGCCGCGATGGGTTATGCCGGCCACAGCGGTATCCCGTTCGAGCTCGGTATCATCCGCAACCACTATGTCGGCCGCACGTTCATTGAGCCGACCGATCACATCCGCCACCTCGGCGTGAAGCTGAAGCATTCGGCCAACAAGCCGGTGCTGGAGGGCAAGCGTGTTATTCTGGTCGATGACTCGATCGTGCGCGGCACCACCAGCCGGAAGATCGTCGAAATGGTGCGGCAGGCGGGCGCGCGGGAAGTGCATATGCGCATATCCTCGCCGCCGACCACGCATTCCTGCTTCTACGGCATCGACACGCCGGAGCGGAGCAAGCTGCTCGCCGCAAGCCACACCGTCGAGGAGATGGCGGAGCTGATCGGTGCCGATAGTTTGGCGTTCATCTCGATCGACGGTCTGTATCGCGCCTTGGGCAAGGACGGGCGCGATCCGCGGCGCCCGCATTATTGTGATGCGTGCTTCACCGGCGATTACCCTGTTCCGCTGCCGGACCAGCAGGACAATGCGGAGCGGCAACTGAGCCTGCTGACAGCGAACGACTGACATGACTGAGCGACTGGAAGGGTGCATCGCGCTGGTGACCGGCGCGAGCCGCGGCATTGGCGCCGCGGTGGCGGTCGAACTTGGCCGCCTGGGTGCACAGGTTGTGCTGACCGCCCGCACGCAGGGCGGGCTAGAGGAGACGGACGACGCGGTCCGAGCGGCCGGCGGCCAGGCGTCATTGCTGCCGCTGGACCTGCGCGAGGCGGATCAGATCGATGCCATCGGTCCGACGCTGTTCCAGCGCTTCGGCCGCCTGGACGTGCTGGTGCACAACGCCGCCGTGCTGGGCAAGCTAACCCCGGCATCGCACATCATGAACGACGATTGGACCAACGTCGTCGGCGTCAATTTGACTGCCTCGCTGCGGCTGATCCGTACCTGCGAGCCATTGCTGCGCCGCGCTCCAGCTGGCCGGGCGGTTTTCGTCACGGATGCTGTCGCGCGGCAGCCACATGCCTATTGGGGGGCTATCGGCGCGACCAAGGCGGCGATGGAGCACCTGGTGCTGTCCTGGGCACAGGAACTGGAAACGACGCCGGTTCGTGTCAACCTGTTTGATCCCGGGCGCGTGCGGACGCGGATGCGGTCCGCCGCGTTTCCTGGTGAGGATCCCGCGACAGTACCCACCCCGGACACCGTGGCCCCCGCATTGGCTCTGCTTTGCCTGCCAGCCGAAGGGCGGAACGGGGCTTTGGTAAAGGTGTAGCGGGGTCTGTCGGTAACAAAGGCCGGCGCGACGGACCGTCGACAGCTTATTGTGGTGGCCCGCACAGTGTGTGTGCACTCACCTGCGCGTCATCGCCAACGCCCCTGAACGCGACGCCAGCTCGTGCGTCGCTGCGGCGTCACTGAGCCGGAACGAAGCCCGGCGGCTGCGCGTAGATGACCGGTGGCTGCGGCACCATCATCACCGGTGGTGGCGCATACACGACCGGCGGCGGCGTCATCACGACCGGTGGCAGGAATGGCCATGCCCCGACGCCGACTCCGTACCAGGGCCATGCGCCGCCCCAGCCTGCGCCCCAACCCCAGCCACCGCGCGGCGGCCCTCCCCGCCACCCCCAGCCGCCAGGCGGAGGGCCCCCGCGCCAGCCTCCGGCCCAGGCGCCGGGTGGTGGTCCACCGCGCCATCCGCCGCCGGGTGGTGGGCCGCCTCGCCAGCTACCGCCGCCTGGCGGCGGTCCCCCGCCTCGCCATCCGCCGCCACCCGGTGGTGGCCCACCGCCACCCCAGCCGCCGGCCAGCGCGGCTGCCGGGGCGAGAAAGCACGCGACGACGGCGAGGACCAGACGGAGGCGGAACGCTATTGTGGGAAAGCGTCTCATGGCACCAACTCCCTGTCGGGCACAGTAGCACCATTTCGTTGCCCCAGAGGCGCAATCCTGGAGCGTCAGCCGCGTCCTGGCAGCATTTTCATGCGGCATCGCTACCAGGCTGTGCGGCCTGCCCAGCCGGTAAGGCGGGCGGGCGGGCGGACCGACCGCCCCGGCGCCGGCCGTTTGACGAACGGCGGCGGCCTGATTCGTGCCGGCGCTCGTGCGGGACGCACGTGCAACGGCAGCGGCAAGATCATCCTCTGCGGGGCGTCGCGTCTCCGCTGTTCTCCGCGTTAACCCAAGCCCGGCTGCAACGGCACAGGCATGCGGGGAGGCACTGGCGGTTGGGTCAGCCTAAAGGGCGCTCGCTGTGACCGCCCAACGCAGGCAACGTTTGCCGCGCCAGTCGGCTTTCAGGCACTACTCCGGTGCGCACCACAGCATCGCGGCGCCATCCGCCACCTGCGTTCATCTGCGTATCGAAGCGATGGGCAGCCGATCGATGCCCTGGCGCTATCCTACAGACGCCGGCCGCCACTGTAGCCTACGGTGCCAGAGTCAGGTCTCGTCCCAGTCCAGGCCCATGATGGCGGCGCCGATGGCCACGGACCCGAAGGTGACGACCATGCCGAAGGTCAGCAGTAGGAATGCCAGCCAGCCGCCCTCGGTCGTCAACACTAGATTGCGTAACGATCCCAGGTTCGTCGCCACCATGGCGACGGAGGCGACGACGCCGGCCATGCATCCGGCCAGAAGGTGCGGCAGGACGTAGCGGAAGATCTCGACCTGCCACAGCGTGATGGCGCGCGACCCGAGGTCTCCGTCACTGTCCTGTTCCACCACACTGCTACTCCCGTCGCCACCACCGGTCGGTGCCGGCGGAGCGAAACCGTCAGTCTGCCGCGCCCACAGGTGTCGGTGCGTGCTCCAGCTGCGAATCATGCCGCAGCACGAGGACAATCACCATGCCCATCACCGCGCAGGCCGCGATCGCCCACAGGCCGGCGGAGAAATTGCCCGTCCAGTCCTTCAGCCAGCCCATCACCGAAGGCCCGAAGAAGCCGGCCAGATTGCCGACCGAGTTGATCGCCGCAATGCCGGCCGCCGCCGCGGCCCCGTGCAGGAACGCCGTCGGGAAGGTCCAGAACACCGGCAGCACAGCAAAGACACCGAACGCGCCCAGGGATAGCATCGCCATCTTCAGAACCGGTGATGCGACGAGCGTGGAGCCGGCGATGCCAATAGCGGCCAGGGCGAACGGAATGGCTGCATGCCATTTGCGCTCCATCGCTGCGTCGGACCGCTTGCCCCACCAGACCATGCCAATGGTGCCAACAACATAGGGGATGGCGGTGACGAAGCCGACCTGCAGGTTACTCAGGCCAAATTCCTTGACGATCTGTGGCAGCCAGAATGCGGTGCCGTAATTGGTCGCAACCGCGCCGAAATACACCAGGCAGAGCGCCAAAACACGTAGGTTGAATATCGCCTGCAGCACGCTCAGGCCGTGTACTTCCTCCTTACGCTTGCCCTCGGCGGCGAGGCGGGTGGACAGCCAGTTGCGCTCCTGCGGCGTCAGCCAGCGGGCCTCGGCCGGCCGGTCTGTCAGGTAGAACCACACGACACCGGCAAGTATTACTGCCGGCGCGGCTTCAATGATGAACAGCCATTGCCAGCCGGCCAGGCCCCAGAAGCCGTGCATGTTCAGCAGGAAGCCCGACACCGGCGCGCCTAGCACAGAGGACAGCGGAATTGCCGCCATGAACCAGCCGATGATGCGGGCGCGATAGACGCCGGGGAACCATAACGTCAGGTAGAAGATGATACCGGGGAAGAAGCCGGCCTCGGCCGCGCCCAGCAGGATACGGACAATGTAGAAACTGGTTTCACCCTGAACCAACGCCATGCAGCCCGACAGCACGCCCCAGGTGAGCATGATGCGGGCGATCCACTTGCGCGCGCCGAACCGCTCCAGCGCAAGGTTCGACGGAACTTCAAACAGGAAGTAGCTGAAGAAAAACACGCCGGCGCCAAAGCCATAAGCCGAGGCGGTGATTCCCAAATCCGCATTCATCGTCAGCGCGGCAAAGCCGACGTTCACACGATCCAGATAAGCAACAAAATAGCAAAGCATCAAAAACGGCACAAGGCGGAATGAAACCTTCCGGATCGTGCTTGATTCGAGCGAGTCCATTGTTAACCTCTTGACGGAACCGTGTGCGGTCCGGGTGTATTGGCGCGGCCATAGACAGTCGCGCGTTCGGCACGTCAACTCATCGCAGGAATGCGGCAAGTGCAGAACCGAAGCGGCGGTGGAGCCTGAACGCCGGGTCGCCGCTTCGGTCACCGTAGCGCTGCGCTACACACCAAGATGTTCCAGAAACCGCTGCTCGGACGCTTTATCCGTCGGCCGGCGCCGCGACCTACACGGCGATTGTCTCGAAACCGGTCGCGGCGTTCGACGCCGCCCCCGAGCACTCACGGAGGCGTGGGTAATCCGCGTTGGTGGTTGGTGGGGCGGACGCATCGCACCGGGACCACGGCCGGCCGACCAGCCAAGGCGTGCCATAAGCGCAAATGCGCCTGCCGTGGGTGCAGCGCCCAATCAGTCCGGGCTGCCGCGCGGTCCCTGTGGCATCAGGCCACGCTGACGGACGGCAGCCTCATGCGTATCCAGCGTCCGCGAGAAGATATGGCCGCCAGTGCCGTCGGCGACAAAATACAGATCGTCGCTTTGCAGCGGATG
>JAFEFW010000579.1 GCA_018240405.1 Pseudomonadota bacterium | reverse complement strand
GCATACGCCGCCCTGTAACTCATCAGCTTCCAGCCCTTGCAGACGGCACAGAACCGTCTAGGTCTGTGGTTGCACGGACCAGGATGGGGAGTCATGGCCAGCAAGAGCGACCTGCGCGCACAGCGCGACGAACTGGAACGCATCATCGAGGAGCGGCAGCGCCTGCTCGGTCCCGATCACCCGGACCTGGCGTTCGACCTGCGCGACCTGGGCCGGCTATCGCATGAGTTGGGCGAGATGATGGACGCGCAGTCACAGTTGCAGCGCGCTCTGGCCATGCACACGCAGACCTTCGGCGCGGAGCATCCCGAAACAGCGACCGACATCAACCATCTGGGCCTGGTGCTGCACGATATCGGCGATCTCGACGCTGCATGCCAGGCGTTCGAGCGGGCGCTGGCGATCGATGAAGCCGCCCTGGGCCGCGACCATCCAAACGTGGCACGTGATGCCAACAACCTGGCCGGCGTGCTGCGTGATCTGGGCGACTGCTTTTCCGCGCGCGAGGCGCTGGACTGGGCGCTGTCTATATATATGGCGCGGCTGGGTCCGGATCATCCGACGACGAAGTCGGTGGCGCGCAACCGGGCGGGGTTGGGGTAGCGCGACAATAACGATAGTCGTTGCTATCTCCCCGTGGTCGGTGGCGGCTCGCCATGACAGGGTAGCAACAACACCTGAGCTTGAGGCTATAAACAGAGCCAACGGAGACGCTTACAGGACGATCAGCCGTTATTACAACTCGGCGACGTCGTACTCAGCCACCGCCCCGCTTCCGCGCCCCATTCTGTCGCAGCAGGAACTCGCGTCCGATCTTCACCATCGGCACATCGTCATACGCAACAATATCCGCCGTCGCATACGTTTCATGCCACCGGTCCGGAATGAAACTGCCCGTCCCTACTACATCGATCGGCGCCTTGGCATCCGCCATCACCAGGCACTTCTCCACGCCGAATCCGGATGACGCCACGACCCGCACCTTCGGATACCCGGCCTCGTCCATCGCCTCGCGGAAGCGCCAGATCGCGGCGGCCGAGACGCCGGTGCCGACCAGGTGCCGCAATTCCGTCTCGCTGCGGTAACGACGAATCGCCCCCGGCGCGTGGCGCTCCAGCGCGGCGTAGCTTTCCGCCGGGTTCAACCCTTCCAGGAAGCGGCCGCCATGTGTATCGAGGCGGAACGACAGCTGCCCCGCCGCCGCCAGGTCCGGGAAGCGAGCACATACCGCCAGCGCATCGGAAATTTCGTGACCGAAATAGTCGACCAGTAC
>JAFEFW010000578.1 GCA_018240405.1 Pseudomonadota bacterium | reverse complement strand
GTGGACTGCTCCTCGGGACTGAGACACGAAACGAGGCACATTGTTCTGAGGAGAGAACGTGTGTGCCAAACGCACGAAGACGGCAGAGCTTCGCGCTGAAATGCAAGCTCGCTGCGTTGAAGCGTAAGGCGGAGACGGACAGTGTCGCGGCTCTTGCCAGGGAGCTTGGGCTCGAGCGCAGGCTGCCGTGTTGCTGGCGGTCTGCGTTTGCGGTTGGCGGCGAGGCCGGGCTGCGCCGCCGGCCATCCGAGCCATGTTGGGGGCAGTGCATTTGTAGCCCAATTCTGATGAAGGGGGCGCCTGGACGTGCGGCTGCTACGCTATCGGGGATTGCACATGAAATATCTGTGTTCATTTGTGCATCTGTGGTTCCCAATCCTTCAGCACGCTCGACCGCACCAATCTTAAGCACTTTGCAATGAACCTGGCTTCCGAAGGTCGCGCCGGAACAAATCATATCTTTTCGGCAAGTGCCGGGGCGCCGCCTTGCTCCCGGTGGCCCCCACTCCGGCGGCTATGCCGAGAGAGCAATGGCCGCCGTCGCTGCCGAGGACGGACTGGAACTGTCTCGACGTCCTTGCGGGCAGGCGGCGCCACAGGGAATGGCTCGCCACGTCCATCGTCCCTGCGAGCGCCGTGACTACCGCACCCGTGCCACGGCCCTCAGCGCCTCCGGCGTCGCCGTGCCGAAGCCAAAGAACGCCAGGTAGGACGGGATCATTTCAAACAGCATGTCTGTGCCGACCTGCACGCGGCAGCCCTTCGTGAGCGCCGCCCGCAGCAGGGGTGTGTACTCCTCCTTCAGCACCACTTCGCCGACAAACGTGCCGGGATCGATCCGGTCCACCGCCACCGGCATCGGGTCACCGTCCCGCATCCCCAGCGGCGTGGCATTGACGACGATGTCCCAGCCGGCCGGATCGGCGGAGCCGGTCTGAAGTCGCAACGACGGATAATGCTTCCGCAACCGTCCCGCCAAGGCATTCATCGATGCGGCGTTGACGTCGAACAGACCGATCCCGGCAACACCGGCGGCCGCCAGCGACGCGGCGATCGCCGATCCGACCCCGCCTGCACCAACCACCAGCGCACGGGCCCCGGCGAGCACGCAGCCCTTGCGTTGCGCGCCCCGCACAAAACCCTCGCCGTCGAACATATCGCCCAGCAGCCTGCCATCCGGCCGCTTCAGCACGGCGTTGCAGGCGCCGGCGATGCGGGCGGTGGTCGTCAGCTCATCCAGATGCGACGTCACGGTGACCTTGTGCGGCATGGTGATCA
>JAFEFW010000577.1 GCA_018240405.1 Pseudomonadota bacterium | reverse complement strand
AGCATGTTGGCCGCCAGGATCACCGCGCCGGTCGCCGGATCGGTTACGTCCTCGGCCGTGGTGCGGCCGAGAATTCGTTCCGACAGCGAGGACACGGTCTCACCGCCGTCCATGACCGCGCGAACGGTCAGGCCGCGTTCGGTGCCGCAATCCTCCTCGACGATGATGCAGTCCTGCGCCACGTCGACCAGGCGGCGGGTCAGATAGCCCGAGTTCGCCGTCTTCAGCGCCGTGTCCGCCAGGCCCTTGCGGGCGCCGTGGGTGGAGTTGAAGTACTCAAGGACGGACAGGCCTTCCTTGAAGTTGGCGATGATCGGCTGCTCGATGATCTCACCCGACGGCTTGGCCATCAGCCCGCGCATGCCGGCCAGCTGGCGCATCTGCGCCGGCGACCCACGCGCGCCGGAGTGCGACATCATCCAGACCGAGTTGGTCTGAACGCCCGGCTCCTGCTTGCTGATCTCCTTCATCATCGCGGTGGCGACTTCGTCGGTGCAGCGCGACCAGGCGTCGACGACCTTGTTGTAGCGCTCACCGGCGGTGATCAGGCCGTCCTGGTACTGCTGCTCGAACTCCTTCACCTCTTCCTTGGTCTTGCCGATCATCTCCGCCTTTTCGTTCGGAATGATCAGGTCGTCCTTGCCGAAGGAGATGCCGGCCTTCGCCGCCTGGGCGAAGCCGAGACCCATCAGCCGGTCGGCGAAGATCACGCACTCTTTCTGGCCGCAATGGCGGTAGACCATGTCGATGACGTCGGAGACGTTCTTCTTGGTCAACTGCCGGTTGATCAGGTCGAACGGCACGAACGGATGCTTCGGCAGGATCTGCGCGATCATCATCCGGCCCGGCGTGGTCACCACCGACTGCCGCACCGGGTTGCCGCCGGCATCGATGGTCTCATAGCGCGCGCGGATCTTGTCGTGCAGGCCGACGGCCTTGGCGAACAGCGCGTGCTCGATCTCACCGATATTGCCGAACACCGGCGCCTTGTCGTCCGGCGTCTGTTTGAACAGGGCCGTTTCCAGTGACAGGTAGTAGATGCCCAGAACGATGTCCTGCGACGGCACGATGATCGGCTTGCCGTTGGCGGGGCTGAGGATGTTGTTGGTGGACATCATCAGCACGCGGCCTTCGAGCTGCGCTTCCAGCGACAGCGGCACGTGCACCGCCATCTGGTCGCCGTCGAAGTCGGCGTTGAAGGCAGTGCAAACCAGCGGGTGAAGCTGGATCGCCTTGCCCTCGATCAGCACCGGCTCGAACGCCTGGATGCCAAGCCGGTGCA
>JAFEFW010000576.1 GCA_018240405.1 Pseudomonadota bacterium | reverse complement strand
AGGGTTGTGCCTTCATACTCGGCACGGAATAGCCCGCGGCGCCGCAATTCGGGAACCACCGCATCGACAAAGTCCTCGCCGCCGCCTGGCAGTGTGGCCGGCGTGATGTTGAATCCGTCGCAAGCACCCGCCTCGAACCATTCCTGCATCGTATCAGCGATGTCAGCTGGTGTCCCAATGCGAGCGGAACCGGTAATTCCCGAACGCAGATAGAGCTGGCGAATGGTCAGGTTCTCGCGTCGCGCCCGCTCAATGAACTGGGCGCTGATGCTGCGAAGATCCTGATTGCCAACGGCATCGGCGGGTACCGGACCATCCAGCGGATAGCCTGACAGGTCGCCGAACGAACTGTAGAGCGACGCCAGGCCGACCAGGGGGTCGATCAACGCCTGCAACTGGTCGTACTTCGCCTGCGCTTCGGCGCGGGTGCGGCCCACGATCGGACAGAATGCCGGCATGATCTTCAGGTCGTCCGGCTCACGGCCGTATTTCGCCATTCGCCCCTTCACGTCGTCATAGTAGGCGCGCGCGCCATCCAGCGTGGCGTTGATCGCGTAAATGACATCGGCGGTCGCCGCGCCTAGTTCCCGCCCCTGGTCGGAGGCGCCGGCCTGTACGATCACCGGGTGGCCCTGCGGCATTCCCGCGACGCTCAACGGGCCGCGCACCTTGAAGAATCGCCCGTGATGGCCGAGCACCTGCATCTTCGTTTCGTCATAGTACAGCCCGGAAGTCTTGTCGAACAGCAGCGCGCCATCCTGCCAGCCATCCCAAAGACCCTTGACCACATCGACGAACTCAGCGGAACGAGCATAGCGGGTGTCATAGTCCAGCGTCGTTTCCAGACCGAAATTCTGCGCTTCCAGCTCTGACCAGGACGCGACCACGTTCCAGCCCGCTCGGCCCTTGCTGATCAGATCCAGGGAGGCAAACCGGCGCGCCAGATTATAGGGCTCGTTGTAAGTGGTGGAGGCCGTCGTCACGAGACCCACATGCCGGGTGACCATGGCCAGGGCCGGCAGCAGCATCGTTGGCTCCAGTTCAAGCATGTCCCGGCCGGTCCGGCACAGCGAGCCCGGCGGATTGTCGCCCTGGCGGATGCCAGCCCCATCGGCGAAAAAGATCATGTCCAGCTTGCCGCGCTCTGCGATCTGTGCGCTGCGCACATAGTGCTCGACATGTAGCGTGCCGTCCGCTGGCACATCCGGATGACGCCATGCGGCCGGATGGTAACCATGGCCGCGTATCGACAAGCCAAGCCGCATCTTGCGAGCCGTCATTGCCCAGTGCCCTCCAGCA
>JAFEFW010000575.1 GCA_018240405.1 Pseudomonadota bacterium | reverse complement strand
GCGGCTACCTCCGCCACCCCCAGAATCATGCCGCATCGAGCCGTGGCAAAAAATTAATGGATCCTGACCCTAGCAAATCGGAGTGCTCACCTTATGGAAACCATCTGAAGGCCAGCCGCAGCAAATCGGCGTTCATGGATGTGAGCAGCGGTTGTTTTGACCTGAAGTGAATTGAGGAGCGTTTCGGTTGCGCGTTCTTGTCTGCATCCCTCTCAACGTTCCTATACCTCCATACCCAGAGTCCATTGACGGCATTATCCAGAGCCTCCTAAAGTTTTCCGGCATGCGCTCCCATGATGCTGCGAACGTGTGTTCACTTCAGACTGATGGACGCGGCTGATGAAAGAGGTTTTCTGGCGCATCCTGCTCGCGATGCTCGTCCTGACGCTGCCCAGTGCGACAGCAAGAGCCCAGGTTGCTGGCACTTGTCCTGTGCCCCGGACGCCGCTGCATACGATGATTCCTATCCCGCCGGGGAACGGTCCTGTCGAGCAAATTGCCTTAGAAACCATACATCGAAAGCTTATGGACGGCTCCTATCGCGCGATCGGCTTCGGAGACTCCAACATGGGCGGCTGGCCCGAAGCCATGCTGTCGCACGCGACAGGACGCCCCACTTTGAACGCCTCGGTTGGCGCCGGCACCCAAGCGCTGCTGTGGGAGCTCGAGGCATTCGACTTTTCTCACCTAAAGCCTGAGGTTGTGGTCCTCTTGGTTGGCGCCAATAACCTCAATCTGCCCGCATGCGACGTGTACTGGGGAATTCGAACTGACGTGGACGCCGTCCACAAGAAGTTTCCGCAGGCAACGATCATCGTGGTTGCAATCTTGCCCCGCGGCGAGAACCTGATGCAGGCTGATGATAAGATTAACGAAATAAATCGCAACCTCGCGCAGAATGCCGGAACGAACTACTTGTACGTCCCCGCACACGACGCCTTCATTTGCGATCACAAGACACCCTGCAATCTGTATCAACCGGGCGACAATTTTCATCTGAACCGCGACGGATTCGCGATTCTGAACCGGATGCTGAGCGATCGTTTGCGGTAAGGTTAAGCAAGTTGGCTACCAGAATGGTAATTGATCCGGTTTGCAACGTGATCGTAATGTTTGCCCTAGAGCGTGTTATGCACTTTGCGCGAAGTCGACGGCCCTCGCCAACATGAGGCAGACGAAGGCGACTATGTGCAAACCTGCCAGTGTTGAAGCGTAGACTTCGTAATCCTTAACCAGACGGCGAAATCGAGCCGCCCAGCCAAAGGACCGCTCCACAACCCAGCGACGCGGCAGCAGGACGAAACCGCGCTTGGCCTCGGGCAG
>JAFEFW010000574.1 GCA_018240405.1 Pseudomonadota bacterium | reverse complement strand
CGCAGCGCGCGGTTGATGGCCGCATCAGAACTGCCACCGATCCAGATCGGGATCGGCGCCACCGGCAGAGGCTGGCTGCGCATGTCCTCGATCTTCGCCGGGATCCACCGGGCATCGAAGGTCACCGGGTCCTGTGACCAGACCGCCTTCATCATGGCGATGCCTTCGTCCATCCGTCGGCCGCGTTCGCGGAACGGCACGCCTAGCGCGTCGAACTCGGCTTCCAGCCAGCCGACGCCGGCGCCCAGGATCAACCGCCCCTGCGACAGGTTCTGCAGCGTCGCCAGTTCCTTCGCCAGCGGCAGCGGGTGGCGCATTGGCAGCACCAGCACCGAGGTGCCGAGCCGGACCTTCGACGTCACCGCCGCGGCCCAGGTCAGCGTCAGCACCGGATCCCAGAAGTTGGGCGACGGCGGATAGGGGCTGCTGCGCGGGACGATGATGTGCTCACTGACCCAGACGTCGTCGAAGCCAAGTTCTTCGGCCTGGATGGCGGCGCGGCGGATCGAGTCCGGGCCGGCCTTGCGGCCGATATGCGGCAGATGGATGCCGAGTTGCATGGTGCTGCTCCTCCCCTTTGCGCCGCCGCCCCCTGTTGCTTGGCCGCCGCCACAAGCGACGGCGGATGGGGTGCGACACGACCGTTCGCAACGTGACGCGCCCGCGCCACGCCGTCCAGCCAATGCACCGCGAGGCGGCTGCCGGGCCTTGCACCCGGCGCAACCTGTGAGCCACTTTCCGCCGCAACCAGCAGAGCGAGTCGCTCCGATTCCGACGTCAGAGCAAGCGAAACCCAAGCGGAAGGCGCCGCGCACGCCCCGCCGTCCCAAGCCCGCCACGGCGCAAGCCGGCATGGCGCTGGCGTCGGCCGAAGCCGTGCCCGTGGCGACGGAGGCGCAAGCGGCCTCGGAGAGCGGTGGCTTTCAGCCGCTGACGACAGAGCGCCTGACGCTGCGCCCGCTGCAGCCTGGCGACGCCGCGGGTATGCATCGCCTGGTCAATGACTGGGAGGTGACGCGCACGCTCGCCGAACTGCCTTACCCGTATCCACGTGAACTCGCGGACGAATGGATCGCAGTGACGCGGCGGCAGATTGAGGATGGCACGGCCTACCACCTGGCCATCACCGGGCACGAGGGCGAGAAGGAAACCCTGGTTGGCGTTGTCGGCCTGACGGTCGACGCAACCACCCGCAGCGGGCGCCTCGGCTACTGGGTCGGGCGGGCCTACTGGGGCCACGGCGTGGCCACCGAGGCAGCCGGGCGGCTGACGCGCTGGGGTTTTGCCAATTTGCCCATCGATCGGATCAGTGCCGAGGTGACG
>JAFEFW010000573.1 GCA_018240405.1 Pseudomonadota bacterium | reverse complement strand
TGCAGGTGCCGCACGACAAGGGTCTCGCCGGCCACTCCGACGCCGATGTCGGTATCCACGCGCTGTGCGACGCAATCTACGGTGCGCTGGCGGAAGGTGATATCGGCCGCCACTTCCCGCCATCCGAGGCGCAATGGAAGGACGCCGACAGCGCCCGCTTCCTGCGCCACGCGGCGGCGCGCATCGCCGCCCGCGGCGGCCGGCTGGTCAATGCCGACGTGACACTGATCTGCGAACGGCCCAAGATTTCGCCACATGCCACCGCCATGATGGACCGGCTGGCAGAGCTGCTGGGGGTGGACGTGGCGCGGATTTCGGTGAAAGCAACCACGACGGAACGGCTGGGCTTTACCGGCCGCGGCGAAGGCATTGCCGCGCAGGCCGTGGTGTCCATTCTCGTGCCGGACCAGGAGGTCGCATCGTGATGAAGCCTATCCCATTCGCCGCAGCTGCCCTGGCTGTCGGGCTGCTGAGCGCCTGCGCCGGCACGATGGCCAATCCGAACCCGCCGGTTCCGGCGCTGCTGCCGGACCCGATGAGCAAGCCGCCGGTGACGGGTGAGCAGCTGATCTGGCAGCCGGGACACTGGGACTGGAGCGGCAGCGGCTATGTCTGGGCGCCGGGTCAGTGGGTGCCGGCGGCGGGCCACGGGCCGTTATGGATGCCGGGATTCTGGTCGAATACGAGCGGCGGTTGGGTCTGGCAGCCGCCACACTGGACGTCGTAGGAAGGGCGAATTTGTTCGGGGGATGGCCTAAGGTCCCTCTCCCTCCACCCGACGCCTGACCGGTTCACGTATCGCGTCACGCGTGGCATCGTCGTGACTATCCATCTTCACCACGCGCGACGGGGATCGTTCGGCCATCGGCCAGAGCAAACACCTGATCGGCCAACTGGATGCGATGCTCCAACTCAAGGATGCGCAGGAAATCGAGCGTGCTAAGCTCGACGACTCGCTCCCGGTCGCGCACGACGACACGCCGCAAGACCGCCGACTCCTCACATAGCAGCACCCCACGCTCCACGCGCTGCAATCGGTCGGGCTCCTCAATCAGTTCCACGGCCGCCCGCTCGCCAAGGTCCGGTTCCCGGAGAGCGGGCATCGTCACGCGTGCCGCGTCATAGATCGCGTACGCTTTCGTGGGTGCGATCTCCACGTGGTCCCGGCGCGCTTCACCCAGTCGATGACATCCTGCGCGCCGAGCCGCGCCGCATCGCGTGTAGCTTCGTGGAGGACGGCGTCAGGAATGATCACGTCAGCATCGACGTAAAGCAGGTCGTCAAGCGATTGTGCTACCGCGAGCGTAATGAGCGGCCCCGTATCAACCACGAAT
>JAFEFW010000572.1 GCA_018240405.1 Pseudomonadota bacterium | reverse complement strand
TGGTTGCGCAGCATGCCCGCGACGTGCAGGTCCTCGAGCACCATCACCTCCGCGGCAAGACTGACCGCGTGGGATGTCTTGTGCAGGAAGTCGCTGCGCTTGTCGGCGTCCTCCCACGAAGCCTTGGTGATATGCCGTGACAGCCGCCGCTGGCGGTTCGACAGCTTGTGCCGGACGCCTTTAAGGTCCGCCTGCATGACAGGCGACATGTCATTCCTGGCGCGCTTGGCGGCCTCGGCCGCCCGCACGCGGGCACGATGAATGGACTTGGCCAGGCGGCGCTGGCGGCGCCCGTGCAGCCGCTGCTGCTTCTCCGTCCGTGTCAGGCGGCGCGGGTTCGCGACGCGGAATACGCTGACTGGCGCATCAGTTTCGCCAACCTTTCCAACGCAGCCGACAATGGCGTCAATCAGGCCAACGTCGCCGCCGCCGACCGTGCCGGGATTGGGGTGCAGCGGCACCAGCCGCTGCGGACGGTCGGAGACGAGCGCAATTGTCTCCTTGGCCTCCTTCGGATCCATCCCTGCTTCGACCGCCGCTTTGCGGGCTTTGCCCGTGGCGAGCTTGGTGGCCTTGTCGCTCTGCTCCCCGTCGTTCCACTCCGTGTCGAACTGGAGGGAGATGAACCAGCGCCCGCGCCGATAGGAAATGCGTGCACCAAGGATTCCGCCAATGGAAGGGACAACCTCGCGTAGCTTCACCCATCCCAGGTTCGGGATGTGGACCCGTGAATACGCCCGGCCATGGGCTTTGCGCACCGTCTCGACCTTGAGTTGGTCGTTCCAGAGCGCAAAGGACGGAATCACCTTGTTCTTCGCCTTGAAGATGGGGAATCCGAACTGCTTGCGCGGCTTACGCCCTTGCATCGCCGCCTCCCGCCGCTCCTTGAAGGCACGCTCGAAGGTTGCACCAAGGTCCATAATGGCCTGTGCACCGGCACACTTGGTGACCTCCAGGCTCCAGGTGAAGTCTGTCCGGCGGACGCTGTTCCATTCCTCCTTCAGTTTGGAAGCGGATGGCCACAGGCCCTTTCGCTTTGCCTCGTCAGGCTCGGCCTTCGCCTTTGCGTAATCCTCGTTCCATCGCGCAAGGGCCCAGTTCCAGGCGAAACGCGAAACGCCGGCAGCCTTCCAGCAATACCTGGATTGCTCGACTGTCGGATCCATAGCCGTGCGCCGGCCGAATTTCATGGCGCAGCCCCGCTTAGGATGAGCCTATGCTCCCGCATGAGCATGAATAAGCATGAAATCCTTTCTAGAGTCAAGCTCCGCGCGGGAGCCCTGCCTTCAGGCAGGGGAGGAAGCGCGCCTGCCTCCCGCGGATCGCCTGGGGACCAGG
>JAFEFW010000571.1 GCA_018240405.1 Pseudomonadota bacterium | reverse complement strand
CGCGCGATGCGGGCAACCGAGGAGCCAATCAGGCCGATGCCAAGAAAGGCCAGCCGGCGAAACAGAGGTTCAGCCATTGGTGTGGCGCGCCAGTTCCTGAAACGCCTCGATCACCAGCCCGACCTCCTCGGCCGTGCCGACCGTGATGCGCAGGCAGTGCGGCAGGCCGTAGCCGCCGATCTTGCGGACGATGATGCCGTGACTGCGCAGGAATTCGTCGGCGGCGTTTGCCTGCTCGACGGTGCCGAAATCGGCCATGACGAAATTACCCTCTGACGGCCAGACCTTCACGCCGGTGGCGGCGATGCCGTCGGCCAGGATCGGACGATACTTGGTGTTGTGCGCGCGTCCGGCCTCGACCCAGCCCGGTTCCGACAGTGCAGCGATCGCGGCCGCCTGGGCGGCAACCGAGACGTTGAACGGGCCGCGCGTCCGGTTCAGCACGTCCACGATGTGTGGCGGCGCGTAGCACCAGCCGATGCGCATGCCACCCAGCCCGAAGATTTTCGAGAATGTCCGGGTCATGATTGTGTTGTCGGAGGCATCGACCAGCTTGATGCCGGGCTCGTAGTCCGGATGCGTGACGTATTCGGCGTAGGCCGAATCCAGCACCAGCAGCACATGCGCCGGCAGCGCCGCCTGAAACCGAGCAACGTCCGCGGCGGGGAGCATGGAGCCGGTGGGGTTGTTCGGGTTGGCGAGGAACACCAGCCGCGTCGCCGGCGTCACCGCCGCCAGCATGGCGTCGAGGTCGGCTGTCAGGTTCCGCTCCGGCACTTTCACCACGCGACTGCCGGCATAGTCGCCGGCAATCTTGTAGATGGCGAAGCCGTGCGCCGACATGATGATCTCGCGCCCTGGGCCGCCAAAGGCAAGCGCGCACTGGTACAGCAGGTCGTCCGACCCGGCGCCGCAGACGATGCGGTCGGGGTCGAGGCCGAAGCGCTTGCCGATCGCCTCCCGCAGCCGCCTGGCGCTGCCATCGGGGTAGCGGAACACCTCATCCAGCGCGTCGATGATCGCCTGCCTGGCTGAGGGCGGCGTGCCGAACGCGCCTTCATTGGACGAAAGTTTCAGGACGCGGTTGATCCCGGGCAGGTCGGACTCACCGGCAACATAGGGTTGGATGCCGAGGATCTCAGGCCGGGGTTTTGGAACGGTCATCAAGTGCCTTCGGGAAACGGGACCGCGTAGCTGCCAAGGACAATGGGGCGGCGCAAGAGCGAATCCAGGTGCCTCAGCCTTGCGTCATCGTCGCCCAGGAAGCCGGCGACCTCGATCAGCACATAGGCAGCGCCGCTGTTGGCGTGCCGCAGCAGCAGCAGGCTTTCCGGCGGCAGCCCGCC
>JAFEFW010000570.1 GCA_018240405.1 Pseudomonadota bacterium | reverse complement strand
GGGGACCTGCGAGAATGTGCGAGACTGCGCGGATGGCCTGAAGCCATCCGCGCAGTCCGCGCCGCGACCGACGCTATAGTGCCGCGATCTGCGACGTGCTCATGACCGCAAGCTGGCTGGTTGTGAATGCCGGAACCTGCGTCGTGGTCATGGCGCCGAGTTGTGTGGTGCTCAGCGCCTGGATCTGCGCGGTGGTCAGCGCCTGGATCTGGCTGGTCAGCAGCGCCGGTATCTGCGTCGTCGTCAATGCGGCAATGTCGGCGGTGGCGAGACTGCCCAGTTGCTGGCTGGAGATGGCCGCAATGTCGGCGGTGCTGAGCGCGGCCATTTCGGCGGTGGTCAAGGCGTTGAGCGCGGCCGTCGTTAGCGCTGGGATCTGGGTGGAGGTGAACGCCAACACGTCAGCGGACGTCATCGCATTTACCTGCGCCGTGCTGAGCGTAGCGACCGCCGCAGTGTTCATGGCGGGGACCTGGGTCGTGGTCAGCGCCGCGATCTCGGCCGTTGTGAGCGCCTGCACCTGAGCCGTCGACAATTGTGCGATTTCAGCCGTGTTGAGCGCCTGGATCTGTTGAGTGGTCAGATTTGTGATCTGCGCCGTGCTCAGCGCCCGCACCTGTGCCGATGTCAGGCCGGCGATCTGCGCCGTCGTCAGGTTGGCAACCTGCGCGGTGGATAGGGCCAGGATCTGTGCGGTGGTAAGGACACCGATCTTGGCGGTCGACATGGCGGCCAGTTCGGCTGTGCTGATCCCGGCCAGCGCCGCGGTTGCCAGCGCCGGAAGCTGCGTCGTGGTGAGCGCGCCAATCGCTGCCGTGGTCATGGCCGCAATCTGCGCCGAACTCAGCCCCGGCAGCGCGGCGGCACTGAGCGCCGGCACCTGCGTGCTGGTCAGCACGCCGGCATCGGCTGTCGTCAGCGCGACTAGCTGAGCGCTGGACAAGCCGCTGATCGCAACACTCGCGAGCGCCGGCGCCTGGGTCGACGTCAGTGCGGCAATCTCGGCCGTGGTCAGCGCTCGTGCCTGCGCTGAAGTCAAAGCGGCGATCTCCGACGTGTTGAACGCGGCGAATTGCGCGGTTGAAAGCGAGCTGACCTGCGCTGTGGTCAGCGCCGCCACAGCACTGCTTGCCAAGGTAGCCGCCGCACTGGTTGTTAACCCGGCCAGCGCTGCGGTCGTTACGCTCGGCACCTGGCTGCTCGTCAGTGCGGCCACCGCCGCAGTTGCCATGGCGTTCAACTGCGCCGAGGTCATGCCGGCGAGGGCGGCGGAGGTGAACGCCGGTGCCTGGCTACTGGTCAGCGCCGCAGCCTCGGCGGTTACCAGTGCATTCACCTGCGCCGAGGTCA
>JAFEFW010000056.1 GCA_018240405.1 Pseudomonadota bacterium | reverse complement strand
TCGATGTTCAGCTTGACCCGCACCAGGTCGTCGTCGCCGTTGGTGACGAAGCAGGCGATCTGCGTGTCGTGGCTGTGCGAGTCTCCCAGGCCGGTCGAGCAGAAGACGACGGCGTCATAGAGCGAGGAAGCGGGATAGCCCGTTCCATTGGTCGCCCATTCCGCAATCTGGCGTTCTGCCTCCTGCTTCAGAGCGACCTGATCCGGCGTCAGTTTCACATCGTCAGCCGGATCGGCCGGCAGCATTCCGCCGGGACCGCGGAGCGCATCCGGACCGAGCGAGACGGCAAGATCGCTCATTTTGACGCCGGTGCCGGGGGCCGGGAAAAACAGCGGCACCTGGACGTGGTCCTTCAGATGCTTTCCGACGTGCGGCTGGTCCAGGACGCACGCCACGCCCGCCGCTGCCAGTTCGGCCTTCGGTCCGATGCCGGACAGCATCAGCAGGTGTGGGGACCCGATTGCACCCGCGCTGACAATGACCTCCCGCGCCGCTAAAACCGTGTGCGTATCGCCGGTTTTGGTCCGATACTCGACGCCTTTGGCGACGAGATTCTCCAGTACAAGCCGTGTGGCTTGGGCACCGGTGATGATGGTGAGGTTGGCTCGACCTTCCGCCTCTCCGGCCAGAAACGCGTGGTAGGTGCTGGACCGCTTGCCATTCTTCGTGCTCGTCTGAAGCAGCGAAGCGACCGCTGCACCGCCACGGTCGCGACCATTGTAATCACCACGCTTGAAGCCCGCCGCTTCGGCCGCCTCGACAAACGCCGCGGCTGCCGGGATGACGGGCGCCCGCACAGAGACGCCGAGCGGCCCTGACGTGCCATGCGCAGGGGCGTCGATGACAACGGGTGCCGCTTGACCCAAGCCTTCGCTCTTACGGAAATAGGGCAGCACGTCGTCGTATCCCCAGCCCGTCGCCCCGCCAGCCGCCCAGGAATCAAAGTCGCCGGGATGACCGCGTACATAGGCCATGTAGTTGATGGACGAAGAGCCGCCGAGCATCTTGCCGCGCGGTACGGGAACGCGCCTGCCATTCAGTCCAAGCCCGGCCTTGCCCGGGTCACCGACATACATCCAGTCGGTTTCCGGATTGAGCTGCATAGCCGCGCAGGCCATGGGCATGGAGGAAATGTCCGGCGGACGCTCGCCCGCCTCGATCAACGCAACCCGGCAAGCCGCGTCCTCAGAAAGGCGTGACGCGATGACCGCGCCCGCCGACCCGCCGCCAACGACGATGAAGTCGAACGTCTCCGACATTGTGCTCCCCGTTCTTGCTTATCTGCATCGGCCGTTCCCCGTGGTGTCCACAGGATCCTTACCGGCCGACATCGAACTCTGCGTATTTGTACCTGTTGATGCAAGAAAAACGACGCATAGAGCAAGTCGCGGCCCGTCGACCGCGATCACACGAACAATACAACCGTTGAAAGTCAAAAACCGGCGGTGACGAGCGTCAGTACTCTCCGCTCCGATACGCCTCATCCAGCCGCTTCCGGTCGGCCTCCGACAACGCCTCCCACGCCTCGCCGCGCTTGCGCAGCTTGCCGGTGAAATTCGGCGGTCGCTTGGCGTTGAATGCGGCCCGTCCCTCTTCGCCGTCAGTGGTCACCTGGATCAGCAGGTGGTTCATCAGGTTCTGCACATGCCATGCCTGGTCATCGGGCAATTCGCGGAACCGGACGATGAACTCCTTCATCATCCGCACGGCGGCCGGCGGCAATGTCACGATGTGACGCGCCATCGCCTCCGCCCGCGCCATCAGCTCCGCATGCGGCACCACCTCATTGATCAGCCCAACCCGCAGCGCCTCCTGCGCGTCGAAGGCCTCATCCGTCAGCAGGATCTTCATCGCATCGACGTAACGGAGCTGCTTGACGAGCATCGCCGGACCAGGCCCGTTGCCGACCCAGCCCTGGGTCAGCAGACCGAACTTGAAGCGCGCGTTTTCGGCCGAGGCGATGCGGATATCGGTCGAGGTCAGCAGCATGTACAGCCCCGCGCCCGCCGCCCAGCCGTTGATGGCTGCGATCACCGGTTTCCAGACGCGTGGGTAATGATCGCCCATCCGCCCGTCCACGCCGGTCTTCTGCCCGTGCACCGTGCCGGCCAGCGGCCAGAAAATCCGTTTCGTCCGCAAATACTCGCGGTCTTCCGGCGTCAGGTCCGGCCGCGGCGCCAGATTATGGCCGCCGCAGAAATGCCGGTCGCCCTTGCCGGTGACGATGGCGCAACGGATGTCCTCGTCCTCCCACAGGTCGATCCATGCCTCTGAAATTGCATCCGACGTGTGTTTATCGAGGATGTTGGCCTTGGCCGGATTGTTCAGCGTGATGTACGCGACCCCGTCGCGCTTTTCATAGTCGATCGGCATGGGGCGAATCCTCTGGCACGGTTCTGGTTGGTGCGGTCGCCCGCACTGCACCAAGGCCGTGGACGAGCGTCAACCGGCGAGGCGTCGCGCCGCCTCCGCCAGCGCACCGCGCAGCCATGCGATGCCCGGATCCGAAGCGGCCCGGCGGCTCCATGTCATGCGGATCGCAAAGCGACGTATGGTCAGCGGGGGCTCAAGGGTCTGAAGGCCGAATGCACTGGCATGGGCGAGCGCCAGATGACGCGGCACGGTCGCGATCAGGTCCGACCCTGCCACGGTGGCCAGCGCGGCGAGGAAATACGGCACCGCGACAACAATCCGGCGCGAAAGCCCCTGAGCCGCCAACGCCTGATCAACGATGCCGGACAATGTTCCCCCTGGCGCGACCAGCGCATGACCGGCACGGGCATAGGTATCGAGGTCCAATGGCCCGCGCGTCACGGGATGACCGGTTCGAGCGACCACCAGGTAATCCTCTTCAAGGAGCACCATGCTGTCGCAGCCCGGCGCACGTTCGGCATTGTAACCCAGCGCGAGATCGACCTCGGCCGCCTGCAGTGCATCGATCGCCTCGCGCCGGATCAACGGACGGAAGATGAACTGTGGCCGGCAGTCGGACAATTGTGCCAACAGCGGCGCCAGGAGCGAGGTTTCCAGGTCTGGAGCGGCAATGCGAAAAATCCGCTCCGTCGCCGCAGGATCAAATGAATCCGGGTGAATGGCGCCGCTGATCAGTCGCAGCGCCTCGGCCAGGGGCGCCCGCAGCGCCACGGCGCGTGGTGTCGGCTGCACGCCGCGCGGGGTACGGACGAACAACTCGTCACTGAAGATATCGCGCAGCCGGTTCAGCGCGTGGCTGATGGCCGGCTGTGTCAGACCCAGGCGCCTGGCGACTGCGGACAGTTTGCCGCTGGCCATTGCCTCTTCGAAGACCAGCAGCAGGGTCACATCGAGGCGCCGCAGTTCAGTGACGTTGAAGCCGGTCATGCAGCGATTTCAACTCCCGTTCTTCCATATGATTCATATCATGCAATGCTGACTTCAATGAACGGAAATACGGGGCCAATATGAAAGTTGCGATCATCGGTGTTGGAAATGTCGGCCGGGCGCTTGCCACCGCCCTTCGCAAGGCCGGGCATGAGATCCTGTTCGGCGCCCGCTCGCCCGACACGCAAAAGCCAGAACAGCACAGCATCCCCGACGCCGTGCGGGCGGCTGAGGCGTCAATCCTGGCGGTTCCCTTCCCGGCGGCAGCCGACGTGATCGCGGCCGCCGGGGGCTTTGAAGGCAAAATCCTCATCGACGCGACAAATCCGCTCGGCATGATGCCGGAGGGGCTTGGGTTGACCATGGGCTACACCACGTCGGGCGCCGAGCGGATTGCCGCACAGGCTCCGGAGGCATTTGTTTTCAAAGCCTTCAACCAGACGGGCTGGGAGAACATGCAGGATGCTGCGGCCTATGCCGCGCGCCCCGTTATGTTCGTTGCCGGCGATGATACGGCACGCAAGCGGGTGGTGCTGACGCTGGTGGCCGATGCCGGCTTCGAGGCCGTCGATGCCGGACCGTTACGCACAGCGCGTCTGCTGGAACCGCTGGCGATGCTATGGATCGAACTCGGCCGCAAACGGGGCTTCGGCAGCGATTTCGCAGTCACGTTGCAGCGCAAGGGGTAATGCATGCGACGCGGCGCCCGACCGGCTGCAACACAGGGCTGCCCCAGGGAACGGTCCGACGGTACGCTTTACAGGCAAGGACGGGATCAACCAGCGGCCCATGCCGCGGGCGTTGGGTATGGATCGTTTTCCTCATCCTGCAACGTCTGCCTGCCGCAAACACGCACCGGATGTGGCGAAAAATGCGCTGGGTCCGGCGTTGCCATGAGGGGTCCTGGTCCAGCTTCGCCGGCAAAGGCGGAGAGAGTAATAAATTATTAACCTTTTGCGGTCAGCGTCTGGAAAACAGAGGTGAGCCGCGCGATGCCCTTCGACAACGAAGACTTGCCCACGCTGTCGGAGGCTGTCAGGCCGCCCCTAATTCACGGTGCGGCCGCGTTATCAGGCTGTGCCTATGCCGGTGCGGATCTGAACGGCCTGTTGGGGCGCCTGGGGACGTCCCGTCCCCGTCAAGCCAACCCGTACACGCCGCCGCGACGCGATCCGGCGTGGCTGTTTGATGCCTCCGTTGTCTACCAACTCGGCTTCCGCCGCGCCGAGGCGCTGGAGCTGCAACGCCAGGCTCTCGCCCAAAGCACCCTCTATCGTGTCGCCAGCCAAAGCCACCGCAGAAACAAGCTGCGGGTGATGGCAATCTGCGCACCGGGTGACCTGATGGTGAACACGCCCCTCGATTTCATCACCAACGAATTGAATGTCCGACTGGACCTGCTGTTCATCGGCTCCGATGCGCCGCTGCCCAAGGTTATTCCTGACCACGACGTCGCCTTCTTCGCGGTTAGCGAGGCGGGGCCGGACCTGCTGCACCGCCTGCAGCAGCTGTACGCCATGTGGCCCCGCCCGGTGCTGAATGACCCTGCTTACCTGCCAGGCCTTGCCCGTGACACGCTGGCGCACGCGCTGGCGGATGCGCCCGGAATCTGCAGTCCAAACGCCGTTCTTGTCGAACGTGACGACCTCGACCGCTACGTCCGTGGCCGCCGCCCGATCCCCGGCTTCGCCGCCCCGCCGGACATGTACCCCTGCCTGATCCGGCCGTCCAAGTCGCATGCCGGCCACGGCCTGTCGCACCTGTCCTGCGACGCCGACCTCTACGCCTATCTCCGCCTGGCGCAGGCGAGCCATTTCTATCTCACGGAGTTTGAGGACTACCGTGACACCGACAATTTCTATCGCAAGCTGCGCGTCGCGTTCATCGACCGCCGGCCCTATTTGTGCCACATGGCCATCTCGCACCATTGGATGGTGCACTACCTGAACGCCGGCATGACCGAGTCCGCCGCCAAGCGCGCCATGGAAGCCGAGGCGATGGCGTCGTTCGACACCGGCTTCGCCCGTCGCCACGCCGCCGCCTTTGCGGCCCTGCATGAGCGGCTGGGCTTCGACTACTACGCCATCGACTGCGCCGAGACCCGTGATGGCCGGCTGCTGGTCTTTGAGGCGGACACGGCGGCGATTATCCATCTGATGGATCCGCCGGACCTGTTCCCCTACAAGCCGTCGCAGATGCACCACGTGTTCAATGCATTCGGTGCCATGCTGGAACGGCGCGCGACACCTGCCGACCCGGTCAGCGCCCCGGCGGCGCACCGAATAGCAGAAGCCGTTCCGGCCTGACCCGTCGGGTGTCACCGGTCCGCACGGTAACGCCGGAGCGGTCAAAGAACTCCAGGATCTGGATCGCGACCTTACGGCCGTTGTCCAGCCTGTCGCGGAAGGCGGCGGCCGTCACCACGCCCTCGGCCGCTGCGACATCCGCCGCAACGGCGGCCATCTCGGCGACCACATCGCGCAGGAAGAAGTGGTCTGGTGCGACCTCGACGAGTTGCCCCATGCGCTGCAACCGCTTCAGCGTCGCGCGCATGTCGCGCTCTGCCACGTTCATGTGCTGTGCCAGGTCACGCATCCGCGGCGGGCGAAACCGCTCGGCTTCAAGCAGCGGCCGAGCGGCGCTCCAGATGCGCTGATCCTGCGCCGACAGCGAGACCTGGTGCTGCGGCAGGCGGAACCACGGACCGTCCTGCGCGACCGTCTTCTCCTGCACCAGGGCCTGCAGCACACCGCCAAATCCCGCCGGCGGCAACCGGTCCGGCAGCGCCATGCGCAGGCGCTCCGCCTGCAAGCCGGGCAACTCGGGGGATGTGCGGTGATGCGCGGCCAGAGCCGCCACGGCGGCATCCCGCAGGCGGTCGAACAGCGCCGGGGCGAGCAGAAGGCCGCCGATCGCGCGCGCAGGGACCGCCTCAACCAGCCCGGCGTGATCCGGCTCCGGCACATTGCGCGCGCGCAGGAACGCGGCCGCATCCGTCCAGTGCGGCGGCTCCGCCAGCAAGCCACGCAGCGCGCCGGCCGCGTCCCCGTGTTCCAACGGAGGCAGTTGCGCCAGGCGCTGTGGTGTCCGGCGGCCGCGCCGCGGCGGGAACGGGTCCAGCACGGTACCGCCGCCAATGGTCCGTGTCGCTCCGGTGTCGCGCAGCACAAACCGGTCGCGCGCCAGGCCGCCGATCGGTTCCCGCAGCGTCAGGCGCGCCAGCGCCGAGTCACCGGGCGCCAGCCGGTCGTGGTCCAGCATCGACACGCGGCCCATCACATGCGCGGCGCCGAGATGCAGATGCACCTCGGCGTCCTGGCGCAACGGCGCCGCATCCGCGAGCAGGCTCAGCCGCACATCCAGCGCCGCCGTCGGCGCGTGAATGGCCGGATGCACGACCCAGTCGCCTCGCCGGATCGACTCCTTTGACAGGCGCGGACCGGTGATGTTCAGCGCCACGCGCTGCCCCGCCAGCGCCTCTGCCGCCGGCTTGTTCTGTGCATGCAGGCCGCGGACCCGCAGTTCCAGCCCGGAGGGCGACAGCACCAGCCGGTCCTCCACCGCGACCCGGCCCGCCACCAGCGTGCCGGTCACCACCAGCCCGGCGCCGGTCAGCGTGAACGCCCGGTCCACCGCCAGCCGCGCATAGCCCGAAGGTGAGCGAGGCGGCAGGTCGGCGGCGCGGAGAGCGCGGCGAAGTTCATCGATACCGGCGCCGGTGAGGGCGGAGACCGGGATCATCGGCGCGTCGGATAGGCTGGTTTCAGCCAGCAGGCGGCGGAGATCGGTGCTGACCTCGGCCACCCGGTCCGCCGCCAGATCGGCTTTGGTTAACGCCACGACTCCGGCTTCGATTCCCAGCAGCGACAGGATCTGCAAATGCTCGCGAGTCTGCGGCCGGATTCCCTCGGTCAGCGCGACGACCAGCAAGCCAATGTCGATGCCACTGGCGCCGGCCAGCATCGTGTGCACGAACCGCTCATGGCCGGGCACGTCGACGAAGCCGAATTCGTCGGTATAGGCGTAGCCCAAGTCAATCGTGATGCCGCGGCGCTTTTCCTCCGCCAGGCGGTCCGTATCGACGCCCGTCAGCGCCTTCACCAGCGCGGTCTTGCCGTGATCCACATGGCCGGCGGTGCCGATGATCATGCGCTATGCCCACATTCCCTGCGGCTCCGGCCCTGTTCCCGACTCGCCTGCCGTTTGCATAGTCGATATATGCGCATCGTGCCCATCGCGTCCGACATCGACCCGTCCCTCGCGCTCAGTGAAGCGGACATCAGGTCGGTCTTCCATCCCACAGCCTATGCGGCCGGCCGCACCTACGAACAGCGCGGCCGGGTGCAGAATCTGCTGATCGCGGAGCGTGGCGCGCTGATTACCGCGACAACGCAGGGCTCGCGCGCCGATCCCTACCTGC
The DNA here is from genome assembly GCA_018240405.1 of Pseudomonadota bacterium. Taxonomy (GTDB): domain Bacteria; phylum Pseudomonadota; class Alphaproteobacteria; order Acetobacterales; family Acetobacteraceae; genus Rhodopila. Next base: position 9,555 of record JAFEFW010000056.1, on the reverse strand, counting down.
AGCGGCTGAGCATCAGCAAGGGCCAAGTCGGGCTGCGCATCCAGGGCCTGTGCTCCTGCCCCATCGGCCGCCAGTGCAAGCACCTTGCCGCCGTGCTGGTCGCCGCCCAGCGCAAGGAGCGGGCGATGCCGCGTACGCAGGCATCGATGCCAGCACCTTCGCCGGCGCCGCGCCAGCCCGAGGTGCTGTCGCCGCATATCCAGTCCTGGTTGCGGGAATTCGATCACGACGACGAGGTGCTGACGGAAGACTATCCGGCCTCGGTGCGATCGCGGCTGTACTACGTGCTCAGCGCCACGCCAGCCCCGCACGCCGAATTGCGTATCGATATGATGCACGTGTCGCTGCGCAAGGACGCATCGATCGCGTCGGTCAAGCGCTACGCGCATCACCCGACAGCCGTGCCGCCGAAATACCTCCGCCCGTCCGACCGTGTCCTCGTCTCCCGCCTGGCCCGCCGTTCGAGCTATCTGGCCATGCCGATGCCGGCGGATGACGACCCGGCGGACACGTTGCGGCGCATTCTGGCGACCGGGCGGGCGCGGTGGGACACCGTTGAGGGCACCACGCTGAGCGAGGGTCCGGAGCGCGACGGGCAGATTATCTGGACCACCAATCCGGACGCGTCCCAGCAGCCCCGGCTGACCGCCGGCGAAGGCCTGATGCCGGTGCGCATTCCCGATCCCTGGTACGTCGATCCGCGATCCGGCCAGATCGGACCGCTGCGGTTCGACATGTCGGCCGGGCTGGTCAAGCGGTTGCTGAAGGCGCCGGCCATTCCCCCCGAGGCGGCGGCACAGGTACGCGAGCAGCTCGCCCGCCGGGCAAAGGCCCCCACCGTGCCGGTACCGAACGAACTGAAGCCACCGGAGCGGATCGAGGTGCCGCTGCGTCCGGTGCTGCGGCTGATGAACGGCGCGCTGCCGCGCGATCCGAATTTTGGCCGCGGCACCGGCCACGCCATTGCCGGCGGCCTGTTCGAGACGCCGGTCGCGCGCCTGTCGTATCGCTACGGTCCGGTCGAGCTGCCGCGGACCCGCCGCCTCCTGCCTCGGCTGACCGCGCAGGACGACAGGATCTACGAAGTCGCGCGCGACATCGCCGCGGAGCTGGACGCCATCCAGACGCTCGAAGCGCTGGGACTGTCGCCGGTACAGGACCTGGTTCCCGTTTATTACGCACACGCCCACTCGGACGACTTCGTCCTGCATGAGGTCGCGCCGCATCATCACTCCTGGCTGACGATCGTTACCCAGGACGTGATCGCACTGCGCGAAGCCGGCTGGTCGGTCGAGATCGATGAGAGTTTTCCGCTGCAGGTCGTCTCGGCCGATAGCACCATCGATGCGGAACTGATCGAAGGCTCCGGCATCGATTGGCTGGAACTGCATCTCGGTGTCGTGGTGAACGGCGAGCGCGTCGACCTGGTCCCGCCACTGCTGCGCCTGCTGGCGAAGCCCGACACGGCCGCGCTGCTGGAAGGGCCGGACGACAAGCCGTTCGTCGTGCCGCTCACCGACGGGCGGCTGCTGTCGCTGCCCCTGGCGCAAATCCGGCCGACCATGCAGGCGCTGCTGGAACTGTGGGCGAGCCGCGGTGGCGCGCTGGACGATGACCGGCTTCGTTTCACCCGTCTCGATGCCGGCGACATGGCGGCGTTCGAGGCGCGCTCCGGCCTGATCTGGCGCGGCGGCGAGGGCCTGCGCGAACTCGGCCGGCGACTGCGCGAAACCGGCAGTATGCCGACTGTTGTTGTACCGGATTGTTTCAAGGCCTCGTTGCGGCCGTACCAGGCTGACGGGCTGAACTGGCTGCAATTCCTCGCCAGCGCCGGACTTGGCGGCATCCTGGCCGACGACATGGGCCTGGGCAAGACGGTGCAGACCCTGGCGCACCTGTCGGTGGAAAAGACCGCCGGGCGCATGGACAAGCCATGCCTGATCGTCTGCCCGACCAGCCTGATCCCGAACTGGACCGCCGAGGCACAGCGTTTCACTCCGGCGCTGTCCGTGCTGTCGCTGCACGGAGCCGGCCGGAAGGCGCTGTTCAAGGAGATCCCGAAGCACGACATCGTGCTGTCGACCTACCCGCTGCTGACCCGCGACCACGAAGTCCTTACGGCGCAGGATTGGCATGCGGTGATCCTGGATGAGGCGCAGTCGATCAAGAATCCCGACGCCGAAACGACACGGCAGGCGCTGCGGTTGAAGGCGCATCAACGCCTGTGCCTGTCGGGCACGCCGCTGCAGAACCACCTCGGCGAGTTGTGGTCGCTGTTCGATTTTCTTGCTCCTGGCTTCCTTGGCAACCAGAAGAGCTTCAAGGCTGCCTATCGGATTCCCATTGAAAAGCACGGCGACGCCGCCCGCCAGACACTGCTGAACCGCCGTGTGCGTCCCTTCATGCTGCGCCGGACCAAGCAGGAGGTCGTTGCCGAACTGCCGCCGAAGACCGAAATCACCGAACAGGTGGAGATGGAGTCGGCTCAGCGCGCGATCTATGAGGCGATCCGCCTGTCGATGCACGCCAAGGTCAAGGCGGCGATCGCGCAGAAGGGCCTGTCGCGGTCAGGCATTATCATCCTCGACGCGCTGCTGAAGATGCGGCAGGCCTGCTGCGACCCGCGCCTGCTGAAACTGCAGACGGTGGCAAAGTCGAAGGCGAAGTCCGCCAAGCTCGACCGGCTGATGGAAATGCTGACGATCATGCTGGAGGAGGGACGGCGCGTCCTGCTGTTCTCGCAATTCACCGAAATGCTGGCGCTGATCGAGCAGCGCCTGCAGGACGACGGCGTCGAGTTCGAGCTCTTGACCGGCGAAACGAAAGACCGTGCCGCCCCGGTGAAGCGGTTCCAGTCGGGGAAGGTGCCGCTGTTCCTGATCAGCCTGAAGGCTGGCGGCGTCGGGCTGAATCTGACCGCGGCCGATACGGTGATCCACTACGATCCCTGGTGGAACCCGGCGGTTGAGGACCAGGCAACAGACCGGGCGCACCGCATTGGCCAGAAGAACAAGGTGTTCGTGCACCGGTTGGTGACACTCGGCACGATCGAGGAAAAGATGGAGGTGCTGAAGGAGAAGAAGCGCGCCATCGTCAGCAGCGTGCTGGAAGCGGAGCATGGCGGCCCGCTGAAATTGACTGCCGAAGACGTCGAAGAACTGTTCGCGCCTGCCGGCTGATCGCAGAACAACCAAAGCTGCCTGTCCAACGGGCATACGGTTTCGGAGATCCAATAGGTCACCCCGGCCGCGCCCGCGTCGTATCTGCGCAACGATCGACGCCTTGGCAGCCTCCGTCCCTTTGCTGTTGCATAACCCCGGCGCGATCGGCAACCGAAGCGCGCTCTTTATCCCCGGATGGTTCGGCGGATCGCGGCGCGGTTTACGTGATCGCCCGCAGCTGACCGCGATAGCCGTTGCGCCCCCGTCCCGGCTCGCTATGATGCCGTAACGCCCCGGCCATGTCAGCGCCTGCGTGGCCGAAATCGGTTTGCATGCCGAAGGATTTTGTCATGAGCGGAAGCAATCCATCTGTTTCGACGCCAACCGGTATCGTATCGGTCACGCAAGGTTCAGCAACAGTGGCGGAGCGGGCGAGCGGTCAGGATTTCTACGCCAGCGCCCTGAAGGCGCTGAACGGATTGTTCGACCTCAGCGTCACCACCGCCATTGGACACGTCTCGGCCGTGACGCTGGCCGGGACCGACCAGGCCGTTGCCACGGTGCGTCTCGACGATCCGGCGCCGAAGGTCGCCAGCACCGTCATCAACACCGTGACCGGCGACATGACAGCGGTCTATTCTGGTGATTTCGCCAGCGATCCTGCCCTGATGAAAATGCACGCCGATGCACTGGAAACCGCCAGGGCGATCCGCAAGGACACGATAGACCTGCTCAAGAGCGTCATCGACGACTTCAAGGATCTGCTGAACGGGAAGCACACCGGCCAGTAGTCCAGTTGCATGGCCGCTTCGTGGGAAGACCGGATCAGGACAATCCGGGATGCGCTGCTGACCCTGGAAGTCAACACGGTGGTCAGCGACACGATCAGTGCGCAGAAGATGCCGGAATTGCCGCTGGCATTGCACAGCCTCGTGCAAGCCTACAGCCGCTACCTGTCACGCAGCGGCTTCCCGGTCACAGCAGGCCTGCTGCGGGTTGCTGCGCTGCACGTGGCCGGCTTGCAGGATGCCGCTGCCGGACTGACCACCGCTGACCGGGTACGCGAACAACTGCAATGCTGGCCCTTCGCCGAACGGCATTGGACCGAGGCCGAGGTCAGGACACGGCAGGAGGCAACCTACCTGGCGCAGACGGACCCGACGCAGGAGGTCGCGGATCTCACCAACGGCGCCGAAACGTTTGAGGCAATGCAGTGGGCCGCCTGGGCCGCGCTACAACGGGCAAACGCCGATCAGGCCTATCGCGCGCGCTGCGATCCCTCGGTGCTGACGCGGATATTCGCCAACTGCAGGCAGGTCAAGATGGCGGCCGTCCGGCTGGAGCAGCAGGCCAGCGACAGGCCCGACGCCGCCGCCGCTCGGCTGCGCACCAGCCTGGCGGCAACCGACGGTGGGGGCGCCACCGATGCCGCGACACCGTTCGGTCGCACGGCGGAAGCCACCACCCGGGCCCTGTTCGACGGCAAGGCCGCGCGGATGGAGGTCGATCCCGACATCACCATCATGGTCCGCAAGGCCTGGGATCTCGGCACAGCCAAGGTGCGGATGCAGACGGTCATGCAGGTGGACGGCGACATCATGCAGGTCTTCCACCCATCCGCGGACGAGGACGGACCGCTGGTGATGCAAATGCACAAGGACGCTGTCAGGGAGAGCCTGGGCCAGTGGCGCGTGCTGTTCGGCATTCTGGCGGAAGCCGCCCGAACATTCGCCGGCGCCCTGCGCGGACGGTAGACGGTGGCAGAGACATCCGACGCAGCTGCACACTACACGGCCGGATCGTTACGACAGACTATGCGGACGCAGGTCGCCGATCTCTGGAGTCTGGTGCACGAAGGTGGCCTCGTTATTGATACGTATTGTCCTGACGGAACCGCCGTTGCCTTCCGCACGGTCCTGCAGGTCGACGGGGACCGCACGCTGCAGATCAGCCGGTGCGCGATAGCGCCGCTATCGCACTACCAGCAACTGCGTCTTGCGGTACGGCACCGGCAGGCCGTGCGAGCGCGCTCGATCGACGTGCTCCGGCGCATTGAGCGGTGGCAACGCGTGCTACGCTACGGATTCCTGTCCGGTTTTGGCCTCTCCGAGGTGGCATGGGCGATTGCGCACTGGCCCTTCGATGCAGCCGAGTGGCGGACCTTGCTGTGGCGCCAGGGGCCTAGTGCCGTCCTGCTGGTCCTGGGCGTGATTGGCCCACCGCTGATGCGAAGGTTCTTGCCGCTGCTGTTGCGGCTGGCGGCGTCGGGACTCATCAAGGAACGTGCCGCCGCGCTGCGGCAAGCCTCGCGCGCCTACGCCGTTCGGCTTGGCCTCGCCGTGTAAGATGGGGTCTGCCCGAGAGGCGCCCGCCTTGCCACGTCACTGCTGGAAGACGTCCGGTCGCCCTTTGCGTCCCCACGGTTCAATGTGGAATAAATGCCTTGACATCCCTAGCAAATAGACCTATCGACCCAGCATTGCAGTATCCATTCAGGACCACATTCCATGTCCGCCTTTCCAGCCAACATTTCCGATACCGTCGTCTGCACCATCCTTGACCTCCTCCTGCCCCTCTTCCTCCGCTATGCCGGCACGCGGGAGAACGCATGCCGCGTCGTCCTGGACCTGCTGACCGAGCAGAAGCCGCAGACGAACGAAGAACTCGGTCTCATCGCTGAGATCATCGGCTTCCGCTACAAGGCGCTCGGCCTGATCCGGAATTCCGAGCACCCGGACATCCCGCTAGGCGCCGTCCTGCAACTCACGAAAACCGCCAACGCGCTGCGGCGGAACGAAGCCGCCGCACAGCGCAAGCTGGACGCTCTCCGGCGCGCCCGTCACGCAGAGCAGGAAGCCGCGCCCGCCGCCGAAGCCGATCCCCCGGCGCCCGAACCGGTGCAGCCGCCACAGGCTGCCGCCTTCGCCGGGCCGCCGCCCGTTGCCGCTGCCCCACCGGCTGCGGCCCCTAGCCTCGACGGATTCCTGCAGCACATGGTGCACGATGGAACCGACGACGCCGCTCACCCGGAAGGGGCCAATGTCAACGACCTGCTCGCGGCACTGAGGCACGACATGATCAGTGCCGCCCCTCCTGGATTGAATGGCAGTTCCAGGCCGCAGCCGCACTGACCCGGGATGCGATCTGACTGGAGCTTGCGCCTGTTACGATGGCGCTATCGCCGCCTGGAGCAGACTATTTCAAACGGTATGAAATGACGCGGCGGATTTGCGTCTGCGGACCGGACACTGCTCAGCAACAGGATCCGCCGCGATGCCAGCCTTCATCGGCGGCTTCCTCCCACGGATCCAGTCCCTGCTATCGCCTCAGGCGTGCAGCCGAGCGATGTCCAGCAGCACATTCGCCTCCAGGGCCTTCTCATCGAGCCGGTGCTTCACCAGATCGCCGATACTGACAATGCCTGCCAGCCGGTTATCAGCCACCACCGGAAGGTGCCGTATCCGCGCCATCGTCATGGCCGCCAGTGCGTCCTCGATGCGGTCATTCGGACGGCAGGTGATGACACGCTTGCTCATCAGCCGCTCCACCGGAAAGGACACTGCTTCTGCGCCGTAACGGGCCGTCGCGTTGACGAAATCCCGCTCCGAGAAGATGCCCACCAGGCGCATCCAGTCATCCTCGACCACGACAGCGCCAATCCGATGTTCCGCCAGTTTCCGCGTCGCTGCCAGCACAGTATCGCCGGGCGCGACCTTGACCACCATGCCGCTCTTGCCGTGCAGAACATCCGAAATGAACATGGGCGCTGTTCCTTCTCCGTCGAATCAGCAACGCCGGGCATATGGTATGTTCACCGCGCCGGATGCAGCGCAGTGGCGCGAATTTAACCGATCGCGCGCAAAGGTGATCCGCGACCAGCCGAACCGTTATTGACCAGGCACGATGATGATACGGCGGTTTTGCTTGCCCTTGTTTTCGATCTTCTGCACCCGGATCGGCCCGATCTCCCCGGTGCGGGAGACATGCGTGCCACCGCAGGGCTGCAGGTCCACCAGCGCATCATCGGCACCGATCCGCATCAACCGCAGCCGCCCCATGCCCCGCGGTGGTTGCACGGACATCGTGCGGACCAGCCCCGGATCCGTGTCCAGCACCGATTCATCCACCCACTCGATCCGCACCGGCAGATCGGCTTCGATCAGCCTGTTCAGCCCGGCCTCGATTTCTTCCTTGGCCGGCGGGTTCGGCAGGTCGAAATCCAGCCGCGATTTGTCCGCGCCAACCTGCCCGCCAGTGACGGCGGCGCCCTTGATCAGGCTGCACAGCAGATGCATCGCGGTGTGCATGCGCATCAGCGCGTGACGGCGGTCCCAGTCGATCGCGGCCTCCACCGTTGCACCGACCGGTGGCAGCGTGGCGTCGGCGGGAGCCAGATGCAGGATTGTCTCCCCTTCCCCCTTCACTGTGTCGGTGACCGGAACCTCACCACCGTCCCAGCGCAACAGGCCGATATCGCCGGGTTGGCCGCCGCCACGCGGGTAGAACACGGTGCGGTCGAGCACGACGCCCTCCGGCCCGGCGGAAACGACGGTCGCCGCAATGGTGCGACGGGCGGGTTCATCCTGAAATACGCGTTCGGTCATGCCGTCTTCCATTGCTGCCGTAGCCCCGCCCGGCGCGATGCCAGCCAGAACAGGCCGAGAGCGGTAACGATATTGGTGAACCGCCGGGCGAAGGCGGCGGCGATGGCCTCGTCGGCGTCCCAGACGCGGACCCGGATATCCTCGCTTTCCGACGCTTCGCCGGCGTGCCACGCGATGCCATCCGGCCCGGCCGGCGGCGCCCGTACCCGGCCGACGAACACGTCGCAGGTCTCGTCGGCGCCGCCCGGGGTCAGCAGGAACGTACCGACAGGCTCCACCAGATCGGCGGTCAGCCGCATCTCCTCCTGGATTTCGCGCCGGATCGTGGTTTCCGCCGACTCGCCGGCATCGCACAGGCCCGCCGGCAGTTCGACCAGCACCGGATCGAGCCCGGCGGCCAGCGCCGGCAGCCGGAACTGCTCGATCAGCACGACGCGGTCGGACCAGGGGTCATACGGGATCATGGCCGCGGCCGGTCCGCGTCGCCACAATTCCCAGGTACGAGTCGGCGACATCGCGCCGTCGAAGCGGCGGTGGCGGAACTTCACCAGATCGATCGGAAACAGTCCGGACCAGACGCGGGTGTCGGATTCGAGTTCCACATCCGGATGCGACGGGAGTGGTGCGGGAGGACGGCGGGCCATGCGCGTCTTCTACGGCCAGGCCGGGCGGCAGGGCAAACCTGGATCAGGACCGGTTAAACATCCGGGACAGCCGCCTGTTGATCTCGTTCATATCGAATTTTGCCGACAGGGGTGGTGTCCTGCCACCGTCCTCGGGCCGCGGGTTGCCTTTGCCGTCGATGCAACGGGGTTCAGCATGGGCCGGAATTTCGTCCTCCACGCACTCGATATCGATCTGGTGCTGCCAGCGATCGCCAAAATCGTAGATGTAGGTCAACCGCTTCACGCGCCGCTTCCGCAGCGTCTTCAGGTCAAGTTGCTCTTCATCTTCGGCATCGTCGACCGTTCCGGCCGCACTGTACACTTTCCCTTTCACGTCGAAGGCGTGCAGGTGGCTATCCTGCCAGCCCAGGACACACTGGATGATGGCGTGCAGGTCGCCGAGTGTGACGGTGTCGACCATGGTGACGCGCCGCCAGACCGGCGGCTTGGTTCGACGCAGAGTGATCTTGGCTGTAACGATTGTATAGGTCGGCAGTTCCTGCCCGGCTTCGTGCGGCATGCCGGTTTGCTTCCTGTCCTATCGTCCGCGGCGGAACACGCAGACAGCTTCCAGCCGCGCCGACCACAGGAACTGGTCGATCGCCGTGGCCGCGGTCAGCCTGTATCCGGCCTGACGCAATTCCGCCGCATCACGCCCGAGCGTCGCCGGGTTGCAACTGACATAGATTACGGTTGGCACGCTACTGGCGGCGATCTGCGCGACCTGCGCCGGCGCGCCGGCATGCGGCGGGTCGAGGACCACCGCGGCAAAGCCGGCAAGCTCCTTCGCCGCCAGCGGTTGGCGGGCCAAGTCACGCTGTACCGCCTCCACCCGGCCGGCGAGCGCAGCGCGATTGGCTGCGTCCTTCAGCGCATGAACCGACGCAGCGTCGCCCTCGAAGGCGGCCACGCGCGCGAACCCGGCCAGTGCGAAGCTCAATGTGCCACAGCCAGCGTAAAGATCGGCAATCCGCGCCCGGCCCGGCAGGCGTGGCGGCAACCCGGCGGTCACCGCGGCGACGATGGCGGCCTCGCCCTCGCGGGTTGCCTGCAGGAAAGCCCCGGGCGGCGGACGGACCTCGACGCCGGACAGCACCGTGGCGGCCGGGCGGAATTGGCAGAGCG